>NZ_PTSR01000031.1:0-37555 GCF_002965345.1 Escherichia sp. MOD1-EC5950 | reverse complement strand
CTCGACAGGGAAACGGGGCTGCACTACAATCTGCACCGTTACTATGATCCGGATGTCGGGCGGTTCATAGTAACGGACCCGATTGGGTTGGCGGGTGGGATTAATCCTTATAGTTATGTCTCGAATCCGCTCCGATGGATAGATCTGCTGGGGTTGGATTGTTGTCCTCCAGATTATCCATCAAGAAATGCAGCTTTAAGAGCAGCAAAAAGAGACGCTGGAATACCTATGGGACAACAGCCAACCACTGTTAATAAAGTTCCGCTAACTGACAAGAATGGCCATCAATTAATGGATGCAAACCATAACCCGATCTCCACAAGGGAATATCATTACACTCGTCCTGACGGTTCAAAAATTGTTATACAAGAACATTCTGCAGGACATAGTTATGGCCCACCAGGAAATCAGGGTCCACACTTTAATCCGAGAGAATATGATCCTATATCAGGTGCAGGCTCAAGAAATGATAGCTTACCTGGATTACCTGAACATTATCCTTTCCCAGAGAGGGATTAAATATGTGGTTTGATTACGCACAGGGTAAAGAGAAAGTTAACTTTATGTTTAATAATGAGTTGCATCTCAATGGTGTAGAGTTTCACTCATTCACATATCATGATATCTCAAAGTTATCACTCCGCTTTAACACAAAAATGATACCTGAAATATTCCCCAAAAAATGGACAGCAAATAAATTTAACAGCATATCAATATCATTACTTTTTACTGAAGTGCGAGCACTTAAAATTGACTTAAATAACATCAACTTCATTTGTACTCCTAATATAGAGGTAATTGACAACAGCATTCAATTATCAATAGAACATGAGCGAAATAGTTTTATATGCTTAGCCAATTTTATGTTTATAGATGAAATTATGCCCCACTTAGATCATCGTAGAAAATAATGTATAAAATACATCCGGGAGGATATTATTTCTTCCCGGCTTTTATATTCATCCAAACCCACTAAGCAATCAACTACTTCATCTCCTTAACCACTTGCTTAACCAGGCAAAGTTCCGCCCTCATGGCCTGCACTTCGCTGCTGACGGCAAACCTGAATACGAAAGCGCTATTCGCTGGATATACGAGCCGGGAAGTTTTACGCCGATTGCGCGTTATGAAAAAGGCCTGTTGCACTATGCGGTGACAGATACAGTGGGTCGTGTCCAGGAACTGCTGACCGAGGATGGCCTGATAGTCTGGAAAGGCAAACAACAGCTCTGGGGTCGTGAGGAAGGCATCAACAAAGACGATGCACCCACATGCCGGTTACGTTTTCCGGGGCAGTATGAGGATGCAGAATCAGGGTTGTATTATAACCGCTTTCGGTACTATGATTGCGGGACGGGGCAGTATTTGTGTGCCGACCCGATAGGGCTGAAAGGCGGGTTAAACTTATATCAGTATGCGCCTAATCCTCTGTCATGGATAGATCCGCTGGGTTTAAGTTGTCGTACTGATAATTTAGGTAGAACACCTGGAAAAAATAGTCGAACAGGCCGGGAAGTTATTGCGCGAATGAGAAGCAATGGAGATGTTATTGATGTCAATGGACAGACAATATTCAAAGCTTCAGATGGTAATTGGTATCCGTTACGTGAAGCTGATATGTCTCATATTACAGATGCAGTAACATGGTGGAATAAAACTGGTAGGTTTTTGGGGCCCAAATTACCTGCGGTTAGGCAATGGATGTTGGATTCAAAAAATTATTATCTGGATCATTATTCTCTCAATCGTTCCGCTGGCGCTCAACTTGGCCAGATATATTTACCACCTGTGGCATCGATACCACCAATAGTAAAATAAGGTGTATTAAACTATGGCATCACTTAATCCTTTAATTCTTAGCATGATAGGAAAAGGGAATGAACTCTATACACAAGGAAAAATTGATGAAGCAATAAAACATTCTATTGCTATCTTAGAAGAGTTAGATGCGATATATGGGGATCGATATAAAAGTGAAGAAGCTCGCTTGGTTATAATGAGTTTATATAATATTTATTTCTCTCGTGGTGATTATGTAGAGGCTAAACGGTGGGCTTCTGATGTATTTAAATGTAATATTCCTAACATTGCCACATCTGAACTAATTAATCTAGGTGCTGTTTACCTGGAATTGGGGGAAGTCGATAAGGCTTACGATTGTTTTTCTAAAGCCTATGAGAAAGGTAAAAATAGAGCATTTAAGGAATACGATCCTAAGTATTGGGAATTTTTTAAATTGAAGCATAAATAATTATAAATACCGGGATGGATATATAAACCTTCCCGGATTTTTATTATTTAACTCTCGTTCAGCACATTAAACAACCACGTCCTTAACCACCTGTTTAACCAGGGAAAGATCACGTAACGCTGCTTTTTTGTACTAAATAATTCGCACTAAATGTTCAATAATTAAGATATTCCTTATTACCTAAAGCTATTTTTCATTGCTTATACATGATCAAATACTCCTTACATAATTAAGGAGAACAAAATGAAACTTAAAAAATTGATGGAGCATATTTCTATTATCCCCGATTACAGACAAGCCTGGAAAGTGGAACATAAATTATCTGATATTCTACTGTTGACTATTTGTGCCGTTATTTCTGGTGTAGAAGGTTGGGAAGGGAAACGCATCTCGATTTTTTGAAGCAATATGGTGATTTTGAAAATGGTATTCCTGTTCACGATACTATTGCCAGAGTTGTATCCTGTATCAGTCCTGTAAAATTTCATGAGTGCTTTATTAACTGGATGCGTGACTGCCATTCTTCAGATGATAAAGACGTCATCGCAATTGATGGAAAAACGCTCCGGCACTCTTATGACAAGAGTCGGCGCAAGGGAGCGATTCATGTCATTAGTGCGTTCTCAATAATGCACAGTCTGGTCATCGGACAGATCAAGACGGATGAGAAATCTAATTAGATCACAGCTATCCCTGAACTTCTTAACATGTTGGATATTAAAGGAAAAATTATCACAACTGATGCGGTGGGGTGCCAGAAAGATATTGCAGAGAAGATACAAAAACAGGGAGGTGATTATTTATTCGCTGTAAAAGGAAACCAAGGGCGGCTAAATACAGCCTTTGAGGAAAAGGGAGCGTAATCTGACTTGTCTCCCAAAGCTTACAAAGCCCACCGGTTCCGCCCGCTTTCTTTCGCCCGGTACAGCGCAGCATCGGCATCTGCAACTATTTGTTCAGTCGTTTTGGCGGGAGCAGAACAGGTGATCCCCTGGCTAACCGTAACAAACGCACTTACAGAAGATGCCTGATGGGCAATCGCTGCTAGTTTAAGTTCTTGCTTAATTCTGGCTGCTATCTTTTCGGCTTCCTGCAAGCAGGCATTAAAAAGAATAATGGCAAACTCTTCGCCACCATAACGAGCGACTATATCTTCGGGCTGGCGAATTGCGCGTTGCAGTACATCGGCAACTTGTATCAAACAACGATCGCCCGCCGGGTGTCCGTAAGTGTCGTTGTAGCGTTTAAAAAAATCGACATCCAGCATAATTAGGGCAAATGAGGCCTCTTGTTCTACTGCATCACCTAAAATACTATCCAGCGCCCGTCGGTTTGCCACTCCCGTTAAGGGATCGCGATGAGCCAATGCGTCGAGGCGATTAATTAGCAGGTTGTTGTATCTGTTTTGTTGCCATGCTTCTTCAAACCAACGTAATAAAATAAAACGTCCACCATAGAGAGCGAGAGAAAAAAGGCACCAGATAACAACGAAATGAATATTTAAATGATGATTGAGCATAAGACTGGCTAACGGAATGGTAAACCATAAGGGAATGATAAATGCGAGTAGTGATGGAGTATGAAAATACAATGCAACAATGGCGCTAAGCATTAATAATACACATAGCGGATAAGCAAAAGGTAGCGTCCAGTGTGCAATAAAATAAAAGCAACACCATGACCATAACAGGCTTAGAACGAACAATAACCGCTGAATATACAGTACGTTTTTGCGGGGGGTGACCAATAAAAGGCCACTGATCAGCAGAATGCCAAATGATGAAATATCGATAGTATGTACAAGGTTTTCCTCATTAAACCATGAAGTCATATCCTCATTGAATAAAATGCTTCGCAGCAAAATCATCGATGAAAAACCGATGTTAATCAAGGCAAACCACGGCAGGCTAATCGACATTCCACGAATAACCATATCCTGTCGTTTTTTCCACGAATAATGAGAGTGTTTTCTTTTATCAAAAATCATTTCTTATAACCAGAAAAGGGCAGGAAGCCTGCCCAATTTATGCTGAACTTATGGCGTCACAATATTGAACCAGAATTCAAAATTATCCATATAGCCTAACATTTCGTTGAGTTTCTCTGCATTGCCACTGATTTTGACTTCGCCTTTATCTATCGCTTCTTTCAATGTCTCTTCCTTCAGAACGATTTTATTCAAGACATCGCGGGAGAGAGTGATTGTCGCGTCAGCATCAGATGCTTGCGTACCTGCAGTGTGATTGAGCACACCATTTTCAAGCTCTACTTTATAAGTGCCGCCATCTTCACCGAAATCAAAATTCAATACAGCTTTAGCGTCTGCTGCTTTCTCGCCATTAATGTGCACCGCAAGATAATCAAAGAACATTTCCGGCGTCATTGCGCGTACAGTGTCAGGGCTGGCAGTATTTGGCGTTGGCAGTTTTTGCACGCCGTTACGTAATTCCTGTGCGCCAGTCAGATAGAAATTACGCCACGGCCCGGATTCTGCCTGGTAGCCTAACTGTTCAAGCGCATCGGCTTCCAGATTTCTCGCAGCCTGGTTATTTGGATCGGCAAACACCACCTTGCTGACAACCTGGGCAACCCAGCGGAAATTACCCTGGTCATAATCCTGTTTGGCTTTTTGTAAAATGGCATCAGCACCGCCCATATATTCGACAAATTTCTTCGCAGCGTCTTCTGGCGGCAATTCATCAAGCGTTGCCGGGTTACCATCAAACCAACCGAGATAAAGCACATAAGTTGCTTTCACATCATGACTCACCGAACCGTAATACCCGCGATTCGCCCAGGTGTTAGCAAGCGAGGAGGGTAATTTAAAGTTTGCGGCGATCTCATCGCGGGTCTGCCCCTGATTCGCCATGCGCAGCGTTTGATCGTTGATGTAACGATACAAATCGCGTTGGGTTTTTAGCAGTTTAACGACGTTGTCATTGCCCCAGGTTGGCCAGTGATGCTGAGCGAGAATTATCTCCGCTTTATCACCCCACAAATTGAGTGCCTCGTTGATGTATTTGGACCAGGGAAGAGGTTGACGAATTTTGGCACCACGCAGTGAATAGGTGTTGTGGAGGGTGTGCGTGACATCTTCTGCAGTTTCGATCAGTTTCTTTTCTTCGATAAACCACAACATTTCAGAAGGTGCTTCGGAACCGGGCGCCATCAGAAAATCGTAGGTCAACCCATCGATCGTCTCTTTTTGCCCGGTTTTGGTGATGTAGTTGGTAGGGGCAATCAATGTAACTGTTCCTGCTGACGTTGTTGTTCCCAGCCCGGCTCCAACCTGGCCTTTAGCATCAGGTTTCAATAAGTTGCCGTACATATAACTGGCTCTTCGGCTCATCACATTGCCAGCCATAATATTTTCTGAAACGGCCTCCTCTAAAAAACCGGCTGGTGCATAAATTTTTGTTTTACCTGATTTAACGTCAGCTTCATCAACCACGCCGCGAACGCCACCGTAGTGATCGACATGGCTGTGCGTGTAGATAACTGCCACTACCGGTTTTTGACCACGATTTTTGTAATAAAGATCCATACCCACTTTGGCTGTTTCTGCAGAAACCAGTGGGTCTACGACGGTAATACCTTCTTTACCTTCGATGATGGTCATATTTGATAAATCGAGATTGCGAATTTGATAGACGCCGTCGGTTACTTCAAATAAACCACTGATATTTATCAGTTGCGCCTGACGCCATAAACTTGGGTTAACCGTATCAGGTGCTTTATCGCCTTCTTTTATAAAAGTATATTGCTGTGGATTCCAGATGACGTTCCCTTGTTCACCCTTAATCACCTCCTGAGGTATGGGGGCAATGAATCCTTTATGAGCATCAGTGAAATCGGTGTTATCGGAAAAGGGTAATTGACTATAAAGCGCATTATTCGCTTGTTGGGTGGCTGAGGTGGCCTCTTTTGGTGCTTCCGCGGCAATGAGAGGAAGTGAACTGGTGGTGAATAATCCCATGACTAGCAGACTTTTAGCAATATGATTAAGCTGCATCGCAAGTGTCTCCAGAAAGACTTTATAAAAGAAAGGATATTCCGAGCGAAAATTCTTAGTGAGGGCAAGAATAACTATAATTGGCATTAATAAATCAGCAAGCTGGATGTCGTGAATTTTCTTAATATGATAAGAAATAAAGAATAGATTCTGTATATTACAAGACAGGTGTTTATTATTGTGGAAGCTAATAGTATATGTACGTTATTAAAATGGCGACGTAAATATCGCTATCTCTTTGCACATCATTTCGCATCAAAGAACACATGACGTTTTCGGCTTGTGCTAATTTTGCTGGCAGTCTTTAAAAAGGAGCATAACAATGCCACATATTGATATTAAGTGTTTTCCCCGTGAACTGGACGAGCAACAAAAAGCGGAACTGGCCGCGGAGATTACCGACGTCATTATTCGCCATCTGAACAGTAAAGAGAGTTCGATCAGCATCGCACTACAGCAGATCCAACCGGAAGCATGGCAAGCTGTCTGGGACAGCGAAATCGCGCCCCAGATGGCGACATTGATCAAAAAACCGGGTTACAGCATGTAGCGCGCTATCCTGCCGTGACGCGTTTACCGCTGGTAACGAAAGTGCCAGCGCCTAAATGGTGAAGGGTGTTGAGTTTATCATCATCAAATTGCCAGCGACCTTCGACAAATACCCGCGCGTCTGCCGCTGCCGACACAACTTCGCCAAATAGAGTATCGTATTTTTCTTGCGCAGAAGTCGCGGGCAGCAGGCGGCATTCCATCCACGCCAGACATTTCTCTTCGACCAACGGTAAACCCAGCACCGGACCTTTCACGACAGGAATGCCGTAACAGTTAAACTTATCTTCATCGCGCCCTGAAACGCTACCTACCGCCCAGGTCCAGTTAGTTGCCGCTACGCCGGGGATCACAATGCCAAACATGCCGCTACGTTCTATCAACTCCCGTGACCAGGTGGATTTATCCACCACAATTGCCACCCGCGGCGGCTCAAATTCTACAGGCATCGACCAGGCTGCGGCCATTACGTTTCGTAACTGGGACAGTTTATCGTGACTGGTAATCAAAATAGTCGGGCCGTGGTTTAACAGACGGCTGGCATGATGCAACTCGACGGGAATAAATCGGCTCACGGTATCGCCTCGCTATGAAGGGGGTTTTAAAAGCGTAGCTCGTAACGCAATAAGCAACGAAATTAACGGGATTGGCGATTTACGAACGTGATGGATGTCCACGAACGCACAAAATAGCCGGTGCTACGTCTAATCCAGGTTATAAGTTGATAAAACCACTTAGGGAAACGCCTGATGACGCCCATTCTGAATCACTATTTTGCCCGCATTAACTGGTCGGGAGCCGCTGCGGTCAACATCGACACGCTGCGCGCATTACACCTGAAACACAATTGCACCATTCCGTTTGAAAACCTCGACGTCTTGCTGCCGAGGGAAATGCAGTTGGATGATCAATCGCTGGAAGATAAGCTGGTCATCGCCCGTCGTGGTGGTTACTGCTTTGAGCAGAATGGCGTGTTTGAGCGGGTGTTACGCGAGTTAGGTTTCAACGTTCGTAGTCTGTTAGGACGCGTGGTGTTATCTAATCCACCATCGTTGCCGCCGCGCACGCACCGTTTGCTGTTGGTGGAGCTGGAAGATGAACGCTGGATTGCCGATGTCGGTTTTGGTGGGCAGACGTTAACCGCGCCGATTCGTTTAGTGCCTGACATCGTGCAAGCCACGCCGCACGGAGAGTATCGCCTGCGACAGGAAAATGACGACTGGATTTTGCAGTTTAATCATCATCAGCACTGGCAGTCGATGTACCGTTTTGATCTCTGTGAACAGCAGCAAAGCGATTATGTGATGGGCAACTTCTGGTCGGCGCACTGGCCGCAATCGCATTTTCGCCATCATTTGCTGATGTGCCGTCATTTGCCAGATGGCGGCAAGCTGACGTTGACCAATTTCCATTTTACCCGTTATGAAAATGGTCACGTAGCAGAGCAGCAGAATTTGCCAGATGTAGCGTCGTTATATGCCGTGATGCAGGAGCAGTTTGGTCTGGGCGTGGATGATGCAAAACATGGTTTCACTGAGGATGAGCTGGCGCAGGTGATGGCAGCATTTGATACGCATCCGGAGGCAGGTAAATAGTTTGTGTCAGAGTGCCGGATGCGGCGTAAACGTCTTATCCGGCCTACATTAGCCAACAGATTCAATAAATTATGATGCGGTTGTAGGCCTGATAAGCGAAGCACATCAGGCAATTTGTTTTTCTGCCATTTATGGCAACGGTTTTAAAGATCAATTGCCCACTCGGCATGAAATAAAATCACCGCCGTACCAGAAATAGTCACTTTCTCCGGCTGGTTATCGCGAATTGTCACCGTCACATCAATCACTCCATCACGACCTAATGCGCGCCCCTGATGGCCTTTAACACGCAATACATTGCCATCGTGGGGTAACACGTTGTGATGCACCAGCCATGCGCCCATCGGGCCGTTGGCATTGCCGGTAACCGGATCTTCCACAATGCCAATTGCAGGCGAGAACATGCGTCCATCGGTTTCATTTTTACCAGGGCGGATCTGGAAGGGGAAAAAACCATTACAGCCAATCTGTTTACTGATGGCAGTCAGCGCAGCAAGATCTGGTGAAAGGGCATCGATATCCACTTCCGGCTTCAACGGGATCATCACTTTTGAGTGTCCGGTAGTCGCCACCTGGATCGGCAAACCGGGCAGAATGTCGTCTTCAGTGAGATGAAGCGCGTTGATAATCGCCGCACGTGTTTCGCCTTCCAGCGGTGGCTCAAAGCCAGGGGAACCTTGTTCCAGCGAAATACGATAATCATCGTTATGTTTTTCGATAGTCACGCGGTGCTTTCCCGCCAGTGACGTTTGCCAGACGGTGCAATTCCCCAAACCTGATACCTTCGAACGCACATAGTGCGCCGCCACGGTCGCGTGACCGCAAATCGGCACTTCAACCGTTGGCGTAAAGTAGCGAATGCGCACATCGCTGTCGTCGCTGTGCAGCAGAAAAGCGGTTTCAGAATGGCCTAATTCGCGGGCGATAAGCTGCATTTGCGCTTCGCTGAGATCATCGGCAGGGAAAACAACACCGGCAGAATTGCCGCGAAACGGTTGAGAGGTAAAAGCATCGACGTGGTAAACCTGCGGTTTCATTAACGTTCTCCTGTGGCTGGAGAACTAGCATAGCCTGCAAGTGGCCGGAGAGCGAAGGGCTAATCCGGCCAACGTGAGAATCAACGCCGCGAGCGCACAATCTGATACCGACGGGTAAAGTACTCAAACGGCGCACTCCACACATGCACCAGTCGGGTGAACGGGAAGAGCAGGAAGATGGTCATTCCTAACACCAGATGAACGCGGAAGATATAAGCCACACCATCAAGATGCGTCGATGCACCGCCCTGGAAAGTGACGATGCTTTGCGCCCAGCCCACCAGCTTCATCATTTCGCTGCCGTCCGGATGTTGTGCTGAAAAGGGAATGGTGGTTAACCCCAGAATGCACTGAATTAACAAAATGGCGAGGATCAGGATATCCGCACCAGAAGACGTCGCCCTGATACGCGGATTCGTTAAACGGCGTACCAGCAACCCCGCTCCGCCAATCAGTGTCAGCACACCGCAAATACCACCGAGGATCATCGCCATCTGCTGTTTTACCGCCACTGGCAGAAACCATGCGTACATCCAGTGTGGCGTTAGCATGCCAAACAAATGGCCGAAGAAGATCCCCAGAATGCCGATATGGAACAAGTTCGACCACAGCACCATTCCACGTTTATCCAACATCTGGCTGGAGGAGGCACGCCAGGTGTACTGTCCGTAATCGTAGCGCAGCCAGCTTCCGAGGATAAAAACCGTGCCACACAAGTACGGGTAAATATCGTAAAAAAAGACGTTCAGATACTGAATCATTTCCCACCTCCCGCACTGATGTCGACATACTGCGGTGCGACATCCTGGCTAAAGCGTCGCTGATATTGATTAAGCGGCGAGCTGTCACACGCCGTGGCGTTATCTTCAATAAACTTCACCTGTTCCTCTTCCCACACTGCATCCAGCGCCTGACGGGTGTCGTCGCGCTCCTCGCTGCGTATCTGTTTTGTGACACTGTCACTTGAAAGAGTGCTTCCCGCCAGATGCAGCAGGGCGTCAAACAACGGATACCACGGTGCCTCGCGTTGTTTTAAGCGTCCGCCAAGCAGGGCGAGGATTGGCGCAACGTTGAGCAAACCTTCTTTAGCCTGGTCATCCGGCAGCACACTTAAATACTCCAGATACAGCGGCAGATAATCAGGCAGCTCGCGACAATTTAGTTGCAGGCCGACTTTTTCATACTCCGCCAGCAGATCTACCATTGCCTGACCGCGATCGCGGGACTCGGCATGAACATGTTCGAATAGCAGCAGCGAAGTGGTACGTCCACGGTCAAACACTTCACACCATTCAGCCTGTTTATCCAACAGCGGTGCATTGAGCAGGTCGCAGGTGAAATCGGTGAGCATCGGCGCGTTACGGCGAATCAGCGCCAGTGCGTCGTCTTTGTTCTCCCATAGCAGCTCGTCCGGATACTCCATCAACAAGCCGATCACTTTGAGGATTTGCATTATTCCCCCTCCGCTTTATTGCGTACTTCGGTAATGTCGATGGCATCGATCCGGCTACTGTTGAACAGGTTGAATTTGGTATCAGAACCGTGGCAACCGTCGCCAAAGGTAAAGCCACAGCCGTTACGCTCTCCAAACGCATCACCCGCCATTTCCCGATGACTGGTTGGGATGACAAACCGATCTTCATAGTTGGCGATAGCGAGATAGCGATACATATCTTCGACCTGGGCGACGCTCAAACCCACTTCGTCAATTGCGCGGGTATCAGTTACGCCTTCTACGGTTTGCGAACGCATATAGTGGCGCATCGCCATCATCCGTTTCAGTGCCCGTAGTACAGGGCCGGTATCACCCGCACTTAACATATTGGCGAGGTATTGCACCGGAATACGCAGGCTTTCGATGGCCGGCAGCACGCCTTCGCTTTTGGGCAGTCCGCCCGCGTCGGCGTAAGACTGAATGGGTGACAGCGGTGGCACATACCAGACCATCGGCAGGGTGCGATATTCAGGGTGCAGCGGCAGCGCCAGTTTCCAGTCCATTGCCATTTTGTAAACCGGCGAACGCTGGGCGGCGTCAATCACGTTGTGTGGGATACCTTGCTTCAGGGCTTCTTCGATCACCGAGGGATCGTGCGGATCGAGGAACACTTCGCACTGGCGCTCATAGAGATCAACTTCACGTTCCGTGCTCGCCGCTTCTTCGATGCGGTCGGCGTCGTAGAGCAGCACACCAAGATATCGAATGCGACCTACGCAGGTCTCGGAGCAGACCGTTGGCTGTCCGGACTCAATTCGCGGATAACAGAAGATGCATTTTTCTGACTTGCCGCTTTTCCAGTTAAAGTAGATTTTTTTGTACGGACAACCGCTGATGCATAAGCGCCAGCCACGACATTTGTCCTGGTCGATCAGCACAATGCCGTCTTCTTCGCGTTTATAGATAGCGCCGCTGGGGCAGGTCGCCACACAGCTTGGGTTAAGGCAGTGTTCGCACAAGCGCGGCAAATACATCATGAAGGTATTTTCAAACTGACCGTACATCTCCTTTTGCATGGCGTCGAAGTTGCGGTCGCGGGCGCGTTTTTCGAACTCTCCGCCCAGCAGTTCTTCCCAGTTTGGCCCCCAGATCACTTTGTCCATCCGTTTGCCGTCGATCAGCGAACGTGGACGCGCAGTGGGAATGTGTTTACCTTCCGGCGCGCTATGCAAATGTTCATAGTCGAAGGTAAAAGGTTCGTAGTAGTCGTCGATCTGCGGTATCACCGGATTGGCAAAGATTTTGGTTATCACGCCCATTTTGCTGCCCAGCCGCGGGCGGATCTTGCCATTGACATCGCGAACCCAGCCGCCTTGCCACTCTTCCTGATCTTCCCAGTTTTTTGGGTAACCAATGCCCGGTTTGGTTTCGACGTTATTAAACCACGCGTACTCCATACCCTCGCGTCCAGTCCAGACGTTTTTACAGGTCACCGAACAGGTGTGACAGCCGATACATTTATCGAGGTTAAGCACCATGCCGACTTGCGAACGTATTTTCATTTTTTCGCCTCCTGTACCTGATCGCGACCTTCATCATCCAGCCAGTTCACGTTCTTCATCTTGCGGATCATGATGAACTCGTCGCGGTTCGAGCCGACGGTGCCGTAGTAGTTAAAGCCCCAGGCCAGTTGCGCGTAACCGCCAATCATATGCGTCGGTTTCGGACAAACGCGGGTGACCGAGTTGTGAATACCGCCGCGCATTCCGGTCACTTCCGAGCCGGGGATATTCATAATCCGTTCCTGAGCGTGATACATCATGGTCATGCCCGGCGGTACACGCTGGCTGACTACCGCGCGGGCAGTCAGCGCACCGTTGGCGTTAAAGACCTCCACCCAGTCGTTATCAACAATAGTCAGTTCACGGGCATCGGTTTCGCTGATCCAGACAATCGGTCCACCGCGTGAGAGCGTCAGCATCAACAGGTTTTCACTATAAGTGGAGTGAATGCCCCATTTCTGATGCGGTGTCAGGAAGTTAAGGGCTTTTTCCGGAAAGCCGTTTGGTGGGATCTGGCGCATTTCGCTAACGCTACGGGTGTCGATAGGTGGGCGATAAGCCACCAGACTTTCGCCAAAGGCACGCATCCACGGGTGATCCTGATAGAGCTGCTGACGGCCAGACAACGTGCGCCACGGAATTAACTCGTGAACGTTGGTGTATCCCGCATTGTAGGAGACGTGATCGCTTTCCAGGCCAGACCAGGTCGGGCTGGAGATGATTTTACGCGGCTGCGCCTGAATATCGCGGAAGCGAATCTTTTCATCTTCTTTATGCCGCGCCAGATGAGTATGTTCGCGTCCGGTGATCTCACCCAGCGCCTGCCAGGCTTTTACCGCAACATGGCCGTTGGTTTCCGGTGCCAGCGCCAGAATCACTTCCGATGCATCAATGGCGGTATCAATCAGCGGACGCCCCTGAGCCGGGCCATCGCGTTTGGTGTAATTGAGTTTGCCGAGGAAATCGATTTCATCCTGGGTATTCCATGAAATACCTTTACCACCGTTGCCGAGTTTGTCCATCAACGGCCCCAGTGAGGTAAAGCGTTCGTAGGTAGCAGGGTAGTCGCGCTCCACCGCCACAATATTAGGCGCAGTCTTGCCGGGGATCAGATCGCATTCACCTTTGCGCCAGTCGAGCACTTCGCACGGTTGGGATAGCTCTGCCGGAGAGTCGTGTAACAATGGCTGAAGTACCACGTCAGTTTCTTTGCCGAGATGGCCCACGCACACCTGCGAGAACGCTTTGGCGATACCCTTGTAGATTTCCCAGTCGCTGCGTGATTCCCAGGCGGGATCGACCGCCGCAGAAAGTGGATGAATAAACGGATGCATATCCGAGGTATTCATATCGTCTTTCTCATACCACGTGGCGGTAGGCAGGACGATATCGGAAAACAGGCAGGTGCTGGACATACGGAAATCGAGTGTTACCAGCAGGTCGAGCTTTCCCTCTATCGCGGCGGTTTGCCACTCTACTTCTTCCGGTTGAATTCCCTCCGTCGGCCCAAGTTCTTGCCCCTGAATGCCACTTTCCGTACCCAGCAGATATTTCTGCATATACTCGTGACCCTTGCCGGAGGAGCCAAGCAGGTTAGAGCGCCAGACAAACAGGTTACGCGGATGATTGCTGCCGTTGTCCGGCTGTTCGCAGGCCATGCGTAACTCGCCTGACTTCAACGCCTGAGCGGTAAATTCGGTGGGTGATAATCCGGCCTTATCGGCTTCGGCTTTCAGCCCGAGCGGGTTACGCCCCAGTTGCGGCGCGGAAGGTAGCCAACCCATGCGCTCAGCGCGAACGTTGAAATCAATCAGATGACCGCTGTATTTACTGGCATCGGCCAGCGGTGAGAGCAGTTCCTGGGCGGTGACTTTTTCATAGCGCCATTGGCTGGAGTGATTGTAGAAAAACGAAGTGCTGTTCATCTGGCGCGGTGGCCGGTTCCAGTCCAGCGCAAATGCCAGCGGCAGCCAGCCGGTTTGCGGGCGCAGTTTTTCCTGACCAACGTAATGCGCCCAGCCGCCGCCGCTTTGCCCGACACAACCGCAGAAAATCAACATATTGATCATCCCACGGTAGTTCATATCCATGTGATACCAGTGGTTGACGCCAGCACCGAGGATAATCATCGAGCGCCCGTGGGTTTTATGGGCGGTATCGGCAAATTCACGGGCGATGGTTTCAATATACTGGCGCGGTACACCGGTAATTTGCTCACCCCAGGCCGGGGTGTAGGCTTTGATTTCATCGTAATCTTTCGCGCTGTTTTCGTCCTCCAGCCCGCGATCGAGGCCGTAGTTTGCCAGCACCAGATCATAAACGCTGACGACCGGACAGGTGTTGCCATCGGCTAATGTCAGGTTTTTAACAGGTAACTGACGCACCAGGACGGGGTCGTGTTTTACGCTGCGAAAATGCGGATTTTCAATGCCGCCAAAGTAGGGGAAAGCCACGCCAGCGACAGCGTCGTGTTGGCCGAGCAGGGTTAATGACAAATCGGTTTCTGCACCTGCGGCAATGGATTCCAGATTCCATTTGCCTTTTTCGCCCCAGCGAAAGCCAATCGAACCGTTGGGCACGACCAGTTCACCTGCGGTATTAAATGCCACAGTTTTCCACTGCGGGTTATTGCTTTCACCCAGTCCATCCACCAGATCGGACGCGCGAATCATTCGTCCGGGAACGTAGCTGCCATCGTCACGCGGTTCCAGCATCACCAGCATCGGCATATCGCTGTAGCGGCGGCAGTAGTTGATAAAGTAATCGCTGGGATTATCGAGATGAAACTCTTTTAAAATCACATGCCCCATCGCCATCGCCAGCGCGCTATCGGTGCCTTGCTTCGGAGCCAGCCACTGGTCGCACAGTTTCGCCACCTCCGAGTAGTCAGGAGTAATGGCGATAGTTTTGGTGCCTTTGTAGCGTACTTCAGTAAAGAAGTGGGCGTCTGGCGTGCGTGTCTGCGGTACGTTAGACCCCCAGGCGATGATATAGCTGGAGTTATACCAGTCGGCAGATTCAGGGACGTCGGTTTGCTCGCCCCAGGTCATCGGTGAGGCGGGTGGCAGGTCGCAATACCAGTCATAGAAACTTAAGCAGGTGCCGCCGAGTAGTGACAGATAGCGTGTTCCTGCGGCGTAAGAGACCATCGACATTGCCGGAATCGGAGAGAATCCGGCAACACGATCCGGCCCGTAAGTTTTGATAGTCCAGACGTTAGCAGCGGCAATCAGTTGATTCAGCTCCTGCCAGTTAGAGCGGATAAACCCGCCGCGTCCGCGCACCTGTTTGTAGCTTAAGCACTTTTGCGGGTCATGCATAATCGATTCCCACGCCAGCACCGGATCGCTGTGCTGTTTAAGTGCTTCGCGCCACAATTCGATTAACCGCTTACGAATTAGTGGGTATTTCAGGCGGTTGGCGCTGTAGAGATACCATGAGTAGCTTGCGCCGCGTGGGCAGCCGCGGGGTTCATGATTGGGCAGGTCAGGGCGGGTACGCGGGTAGTCGGTCTGCTGGATTTCCCACGTTACCAGGCCGTTTTTGACATAGATTTTCCAGCTACAGGAGCCAGTACAGTTAACGCCGTGGGTGGAGCGCACGATTTTGTCGAATTGCCAACGTTGTCGATAGCTGTCCTCCCAGTCGCGGTTGCTATGCATCACCTGTCCGTGGCCATCGGCAAAGGTTTCGCCCTTTTGTTTGAAGTAGCGAAAGCGATCCAAAAGTTTACTCATGACATGACTCCTGCTCCAGGAATGATTTGGGATCTGATGCCTTGTCGGATGCGGCGTAAACGTCTTATCCGACCCCGACCTACGGGTGCGACACGGTTGTAGGACTGATAAGACGCATCAGCGTCGCATCAGGCATCGATCTCTTATTTTTGGCTAAACTGCCGCCGACCATAGACCAGCCAGGTCAGCAGCACACAGATGATGTAAAAGATTAAAAACACTTTCATCGCGCCAACCGGCGAGCCGGTCATATTCAGCGACATGCCAAACGCCTGTGGAATAAAAAAGCCGCCAACTGCACCAATTGCCGAGATAAAGCCAAGTGCGGCGGCGGTTTCGGTGATTGCTTCTCGCTGTGCTTCTTCATCGCTACCGCCTTTCATCTTCACCCGATAAATGGTTATCTGGCGGAAGATGACGGCAATCATCTGGAAAGTAGAGCCACTTCCCAGACCCGCCGTCAGGAACAACCCCATAAATACGGCGTAAAACGCAATGAAATTACCTGAACCCGTGCCGGGTAACGTCAGAAACAGCAACGCACTGAACAGAGCCATAAAAATAAAGTTGATAAGCGTAACGCGAACGCCGCCGAACTTATCGGAGATAGCGCCGCCAACCGATCGCGCAATGGCACCGATAAACGGGCCAAAAAACGCCAGTTGCAGAATATTCACATCCGGGAACTGCGTTTTTGCCAGCATGGCAAAACCCGCGGAAAAGCCGATGAACGAGCCAAAAGTGGCGAGGTAGAGCAGACTCAACAGCCAGAGATGCAGGCGTTGTAACACAGGTAACTGGTCGGCAATTGATGCACGTGAACTGGCAATATCATTCATCCCTGACCAGGCAGCAATGGTGGCAATGACCAACAATGGCACCCAAATCCAGGCAGCATTAGCCAGTGACATCACAGAGCCATCGGCCTGCGGTACGCCATTAACACCAAGAAAGGCAAATACCGGAACAAAAATCACCAGCGGCGCAACCAGTTGCATCACGCTGACGCCTAAATTACCCAGTCCGCCATTAATGCCAAGTGCGCTACCTTGTTTGGCTTTCGGGAAGAAAAAACTGATATTTCCCATACTTGAAGCAAAGTTTGCGCCCGCAAAACCGCACAGCAGAGCAATTACAATAAATACACCGAAGGGAGTAGCTGTATTTTGCACGGCAAAACCGAGCCAGATGCAGGGAATAATCAGGATAGCGGTACTAAAAACGGTCCAGCGACGTCCACCAAATATTGGCACCATAAAGGAGTAGGGAACACGTAATAATGCGCCCGAAACGGAGGGTAATGCGGTTAATAAAAAAAGTTGATCGGTAGTAAAATTAAAGCCGATTTTGTTGAGATTAACGGCGACAGCGCTAAATAACATCCAGACACAGAACGCAAGAAGTAAACAACTAACTGATATCCAGAGATTTCTTCGTGCTATATGCTTTCCTTTATTTTCCCAGAATGCCGGATTTTCTGGCTTCCAGTCGCGCAAAAGATAACGATTGTTTTTCTCATTTTGCAGTGCCATATTCTTCCTCGCATGCACACATTGTTAATGAAAAAAAGAAAAGACAGGACGTTGGGCGCAACCGCCCGTTTTTAGAATTAAGGATGAATAGAGTGAAGTGCTGAATGAAAGAATAGATAAGAAAGCACAGCCGCGCGGTGAGAAAGCGGATTATCTGAAGGCTTATGTGTTACTGAATGTAACAAAAATATATCATTGCCTTCACTAATTTTTAAATCCGCATATCCCTGAACGTGTTTTGTTGCTGTATGAAGCGTTGGCCTCATCTTGTCATCTTTATTTATCGGTGACGTGTCGCCAGCCAGCAGAGCAGAGAACCGCCACAGACCATCAGTGCGCCTTGCCAGAATGAGAGCGACAGCGGTGCGCTGAGCAGCACGGCAGCAAGCGCTGACGAAAGTACGGGGGTAAAATAAGACCCTACTGCCATAATAGTGACATTGCCATGTAAAATACCGATATTCCAGGCGGCATAAGCAAATCCTAAAGTAAAAGCCGCAGAAATGAGTTTGACGATGACAGGGGTGCTAAAAACCATCTCTGGTTGTGGCGACAGAAAATAGTAAACCCATAGGCTTGCACCCGTCAGAAGAACGAAAACGGTAATGCCGTTAAATCCACGGGCATATTTATTGGTTACCGTGCAATAAGCCGCCCAGATAAAGGCACCAATAAACGCCAGAAAATAACTTAATGGGCTGGTAGTGATATTATTGATTATTTCATTATATTTCAGGCCATTCTCACCGCCCAGCACCCAACAAACACCCATCAACGCGAAAAGCAATCCTGGAATAATCAGCCAATTTGTTTTTTGTCCGTTAAAAAGAATGGCAAAAAGAATCGTCAGGCTGGGCCATAGATAGTTCACCATACCGACTTCAATGGCCTGATGGCGGGTGGCCGCGTATCCCAAAGAAAGCGCGAGGCAAATTTCATAGCTGACAAACAATACGCTGCCAGCAAGTAAATAGCCTTTCGGGATCTGCCGAAGACGTGGGAATCCAACAGTGAATATTAATAGTAGTCCGCTTAATGAATAGATCGCCGCCGCTCCTCCTACCGGACCGAGCCCCTCACTGACCCCACGAATCAACCCAACCATCGTGCTCCACAAGATGATCGCAATCAGGCCAATGAGTGTTGCTTTTTGTTTTGTCATATTTGCTCTTTTTTCTCTCTTGCCATTAAAAATCGCGCTGAAATTTATAGCATTTTTTTAACCTGCCTGTCAGGACGTGGTGACTTTTTCTACCGCTATTGAGGTAGGTCAATTTGTAAAGGCGAACTATTTTGTGGCAAACAGGCGTTCTTTTTGATTTGGCGCAAAAAGATTCGGAATTTTACTGTTAGTTTCCTCGCGCAGTTACACCCGTGTAAAAAGAGGAAAGCAATGGACGTCAGTCGCAGACAATTTTTTAAAATCTGCGCGGGCGGTATGGCTGGAACAACAGTAGCAGCATTGGGCTTTGCCCCGAAGCAAGCACTGGCTCAGGCGCGAAACTATAAATTATTACGCGCAAAAGAGATCCGTAACACCTGCACATACTGTTCCGTAGGTTGCGGGCTATTGATGTATAGCCTGGGTGATGGAGCTAAAAACGCCAGAGAAGCGATTTATCACATTGAGGGTGATCCGGATCATCCGGTAAGCCGCGGTGCGCTGTGCCCGAAAGGGGCCGGTTTGCTGGACTACGTGAACAGTGAAAACCGTCTGCGTTACCCGGAATATCGCGCTCCAGGTTCAGATAAATGGCAGCGTATTAGCTGGGATGAAGCATTTTCCCGTATTGCGAAGCTGATGAAAGCTGACCGTGATGCCAACTTTATTGAGAAGAACGAGCAGGGCGTAACGGTTAACCGTTGGCTTTCTACCGGTATGCTGTGTGCTTCCGGTGCCAGCAACGAAACCGGGATGCTGACCCAAAAATTTGCTCGCTCCCTCGGGATGCTGGCGGTAGACAACCAGGCACGCGTCTGACACGGACCAACGGTAGCAAGTCTTGCTCCAACATTTGGTCGCGGTGCGATGACCAACCACTGGGTGGATATCAAAAACGCTAACGTCGTGATGGTGATGGGCGGTAACGCTGCTGAAGCGCATCCCGTCGGTTTCCGCTGGGCGATGGAAGCGAAAAACAACAACGATGCAACCTTGATCGTTGTCGATCCCCGTTTTACGCGTACCGCTTCTGTCGCGGATATCTACGCGCCTATTCGTTCCGGTACGGACATTACGTTCCTGTCTGGCGTTTTGCGCTACCTGATCGAAAACAACAAAATCAACGCTGAATACGTTAAGCATTACACCAACGCCAGCCTGCTGGTGCGTGATGATTTTGCTTTCGAAGACGGCCTGTTCAGCGGCTATGACGCTGAAAAACGCCAGTACGATAAGTCGTCCTGGAACTATCAGTTCGATGAAAATGGCTATGCGAAACGCGATGATACGCTGACTCATCCGCGCTGCGTGTGGAACCTGCTGAAAGAGCACGTTTCCCGCTACACGCCGGATGTTGTAGAAAACATCTGTGGTACGCCAAAAGCCGACTTCCTGAAAGTGTGTGAAGTGCTGGCCTCCACCAGCGCGCCGGATCGCACAACCACCTTCCTGTACGCCCTGGGCTGGACGCAGCACACTGTCGGTGCGCAGAACATTCGTACTATGGCGATGATCCAGTTGCTGCTCGGCAACATGGGTATGGCTGGTGGTGGCGTGAACGCGCTGCGCGGCCACTCCAACATTCAGGGTCTGACCGACTTAGGTCTGCTCTCTACCAGCTTACCGGGTTATCTGACGCTGCCGTCAGAAAAACAGGTTGATCTGCAGTCGTATCTGGAAGCGAATACGCCGAAAGCGACGCTGGCTGATCAGGTGAACTACTGGAGCAATTATCCGAAGTTCTTCGTTAGCCTGATGAAATCTTTCTACGGCGATGCCGCACAGAAAGAAAACAACTGGGGTTACGACTGGCTGCCGAAGTGGGATCAGACCTACGACGTCATCAAGTATTTCAACATGATGGACGAAGGCAAGGTCAGCGGTTATTTCTGCCAGGGCTTTAACCCGGTTGCGTCCTTCCCGGACAAAAACAAAGTAGTTAGCTGCCTGAGTAAGCTGAAATACATGGTGGTTATCGATCCGCTGGTGACTGAAACCTCCACCTTCTGGCAGAACCACGGCGAGTCGAACGATGTCGATCCGGCGTCTATCCAGACCGAGGTATTCCGTCTGCCTTCGACCTGCTTTGCTGAAGAAGATGGCTCTATCGCCAACTCCGGTCGCTGGTTGCAGTGGCACTGGAAAGGTCAGGACGCTCCGGGCGAAGCGCGTAACGACGGTGAAATTCTGGCGGGTATCTACCACCATCTGCGCGAGCTGTATAAAGCCGAAGGTGGTAAAGGCGTAGAACCGCTGATGAAGATGAGCTGGAACTACAAGCAGCCGCACGAGCCGCAATCTGACGAAGTGGCAAAAGAGAACAACGGCTATGCGCTGGAAGATCTCTATGATGCCAATGGCGTGCTGATTGCGAAGAAAGGTCAGTTGCTGAGTAGCTTTGCGCATCTGCGTGATGACGGTACGACTGCATCTTCTTGCTGGATCTACACCGGTAGCTGGACCGAGCAGGGCAACCAGATGGCCAACCGCGATAACTCCGACCCGTCAGGTCTGGGGAATACGCTGGGATGGGCATGGGCGTGGCCGCTCAACCGTCGCGTGCTGTACAACCGTGCTTCAGCGGATATCAACGGTAAACCGTGGGATCCGAAACGGATGCTGATCCAGTGGAACGGCAGCAAGTGGACGGGCAATGATATTCCGGACTTCGGCAATGCCGCACCGGGTACGCCAACCGGGCCGTTTATCATGCAGCCGGAGGGGATGGGACGCTTGTTTGCCATCAACAAAATGGCAGAAGGTCCATTCCCGGAACACTACGAGCCGATTGAAACGCCGCTGGGTACGAACCCGCTGCATCCAAACGTGGTGTCTAACCCGGTCGTGCGTCTGTATGAACAAGATGCGCTGCGGATGGGTAAAAAAGAGCAGTTCCCTTACGTGGGTACGACCTACCGTCTGACCGAGCACTTCCACACCTGGACCAAGCACGCATTGCTCAACGCAATCGCCCAGCCGGAACAGTTTGTGGAAATCAGCGAAACGCTGGCGGCGGCGAAAGGCATTGCCAATGGCGATCGTGTCACTGTCTCCAGTAAGCGTGGCTTTATCCGCGCGGTGGCCGTGGTAACGCGCCGTCTGAAGCCGCTGAACGTTAACGGTCAACAGGTAGAAACGGTGGGTATTCCAATCCACTGGGGCTTTGAGGGTGTCGCGCGTAAAGGCTATATCGCTAACACTCTGACGCCGAATGTCGGTGATGCAAACTCGCAAACGCCGGAATATAAAGCGTTCTTAGTCAACATCGAGAAGGCGTAAGGGGGCGAACAGATGGCTATGGAAACGCAGGACATTATCAAAAGGTCCGCAACTAACTCCATCACGCCGCCTTCGCAGGTGCGTGATTACAAAGCAGAAGTCGCGAAACTTATCGACGTTTCCACCTGTATCGGCTGTAAAGCCTGCCAGGTGGCATGTTCGGAGTGGAACGACATCCGTGATGAAGTGGGGCACTGCGTCGGGGTCTACGATAACCCCGCCGATCTGAGCGCCAAATCCTGGACGGTGATGCGCTTTAGCGAAACCGAACAGAACGGTAAGCTGGAGTGGCTGATCCGTAAAGACGGCTGTATGCACTGTGAAGATCCGGGCTGCCTGAAGGCGTGTCCGTCTGCCGGTGCAATTATTCAGTACGCTAACGGCATTGTCGATTTTCAGTCGGAAAACTGCATCGGCTGTGGTTACTGCATTGCCGGGTGTCCGTTTAATATTCCGCGCCTCAACAAAGAGGATAACCGGGTATATAAATGCACCCTCTGCGTCGATCGCGTCAGCGTCGGCCAGGAACCGGCTTGTGTGAAAACCTGTCCGACCGGGGCGATCCACTTCGGCACCAAGAAGGAGATGCTGGAGCTGGCGGAACAGCGGGTGGCGAAACTGAAAGCGCGTGGCTACGAACATGCTGGCGTCTACAACCCGGAAGGGGTTGGTGGCACGCACGTTATGTATGTGTTGCATCACGCCGATCAGCCGGAGCTGTATCACGGTCTACCGAAGGAGCCGAAGATTGATACTTCGGTGAACTTGTGGAAAGGCGCGTTGAAACCGCTGGCAGCGGCTGGCTTTATCGCCACCTTTGCCGGGTTGATTTTCCACTACATCGGTATTGGCCCGAATAAGGAAGTGGACGATGACGAGGAGGGAAATCATGAGTAAGTCGAAAATGATTGTGCGCACCAAGTTTATTGATCGCGCCTGTCACTGGACCGTGGTGATTTGCTTCTTCCTGGTGGCACTTTCCGGGATTTCGTTCTTCTTCCCGACGCTGCAATGGCTGACGCAAACCTTCGGTACGCCGCAGATGGGACGCATTTTGCACCCATTCTTCGGCATTGCGATTTTTGTCGCGCTGATGTTTATGTTCTTCCGCTTTGTGCATCACAACATCCCGGATAAGAAAGATATTCCGTGGCTGTTGAACATTGTCGAAGTATTGAAAGGCAATGAGCACAAAGTGGCGGATGTCGGTAAGTACAACGCCGGGCAGAAGATGATGTTCTGGTCGATCATGAGCATGATTTTCGTGCTGCTGGTGACCGGGGTGATTATCTGGCGTCCGTACTTTGCGCAGTACTTCCCGATTCAGGTTGTCCGCTACAGTCTGCTGATCCACGCAGCCGCGGGTATCATCCTGATCCACGCCATCCTGATCCATATGTATATGGCATTCTGGGTGAAAGGGTCGATTAAAGGGATGGTCGAAGGAAAGGTGAGCCGTCGTTGGGCGAAGAAACACCATCCGCGCTGGTATCGTGAAATCGAGAAGGCCGAAGCGAAAAAAGAGAGTGAAGAAGGGATATAATCTCTTTTGAGCTTTAAGCTGAAAATGGCGCTGTAAAAGGCGCCATTTTTTATTGTAGATACGTGCACTTTGTTCATGCCGGATGCGGCGTGAACGCCTTATCCGGCCTACAAACCGTTCAAATCCAATAGATTGCAGTGAACGTGTAGGCCTGATAAGCGTAGCGCATCGGGCAATGTTGCGTTTGTCATCAGTTTCAAATGGCGCTTTATAAGGTGCCATTTTTTTATTGCGTAACCAGACGGCGCAGTCGCGACACATCCACCGTTTTTTCAGCCTCTGCCAGGCTCCAGGCGTTTTGCAGATTCAGCCACATTTGCGGCGAACTGCCGATCACCACGGAAAGTTTAATCGCCATTTCTGGTGTCAAAGCTGCTTTTCCGGTCAGCAATCGGCTTGCCGTTGAGGGCGCAATTTCCATTGCTCTGGCAAACTCGCGCAGGCTGACATTAAGTTCGTCCAGTGATTCCTGAATAATGTCCCCCGGGCGGGGATGATTGGCCATTTTCATCAGTGATAGTCCTCGTAATCCAGTATGTATGCATCGCCATTGACGAATTCAAATGTGATTCGCCAGTTGTCTGAGACAGATATCGCCCAAATTTCATCGCAATCGCCGCTTAACGGGTGTAGTCGGTAACCGGGCATATCGATATCAGCAAGACAGCTTGCTGCATCAATCACAGCGAGTCGGTGGCGTAATCGTTTGACTTGCGTCGGCATAACGCCGGAGGTTTTGCCGAGAAGAAACAAGTCACGCAATCCCTTGTGTCTGAAATTCATTATCATCTCTTCATCCTTGTTCCTTCGAAAGGAACACTATCACTATTGTTCCGTGCAGCGCAACAAATTTCGCTACGTTTTCGCGAATTGTGAGGGGAAAGATCGGGGAGGAAAAGAAGAAGAGTGAAATTGCGGAAAGCGTCTCGCAAAACAGGCTGCGACCCGAACATGGCAGTCGCAGCAAAGGACTCTTAGCGACGGAAATCAATCACCATACGGCCACGGATTTTACCTTCTTCCATCTCGGTAAAGATGGTGTTGATGTCCGCTAACGGACGCAGGGCGACTTTTGGCACCACTTTACCTTCGGCGGCAAACTGGAAGGCTTCGGTTAAATCCTGGCGCGTGCCGACCAGCGAACCTACGACTTCAATGCCATCCAGCACCAGCCGTGGAATATCAAGACTCATAGATTCCGGCGGTAGACCTACAGCCACGACACGCCCACCTGCGCGAACGGCGTCGACCGCCGAGTTAAATGCGGCTTTTGCTACCGCCGTCACCACCGCGGCATGAGCGCCACCGGTTTTCTCTTGCACAATTTTGGCAGCATCTTCAGAGCGTGAGTTAATTGCTAAATCAGCGCCCATCTCGGTCGCCAGTTTCAGTTGCTCATCATTGACATCAATGGCGATCACTTTGGCGTTAAAGACATTCTTCGCATATTGCAGGGCGAGGTTGCCCAGACCGCCAAGACCGTAGATAGCAATCCACTGCCCGGGGCGAATTTTTGACAGTTTCACCGCTTTATAGGTGGTGACGCCCGCGCAGGTAATGCTGCTGGCGGCAGCCGAGTCCAGGCCATCCGGCACTTTGACCGCGTAATCAGCGACCACGATGCACTCTTCAGCCATCCCGCCATCAACGCTGTATCCGGCATTTTTAACTGAACGGCAGAGGGTTTCGTTGCCGCTGTTACAGTATTCGCAATGACCGCATCCTTCAAAGAACCATGCTACGCTTGCACGATCGCCTGGTTTCAATGAAGTTACTCCAGGGCCAACTTCCGCCACCACACCAATGCCTTCGTGCCCCAGAATTACGCCGGTCTTATCACCAAAATCGCCATTCTTAACATGAAGATCGGTATGACATACACCACAACACTCCATTTTTAACAGAGCTTCACCGTGTTTCAGTGAGCGCAGCGTTTTATCCGTAACGTCAACATGATGATCCTTCGTAACAACCGCAGCCTTCATAGTTCCTCCTTTTCGGATGATGTTCTGCATAGCAGGTGAGGCAAATGAGATTTATTCGCCACTACCCAGTATGGATGAGATCTGAAAAAGGGAGAGAAAAATTGCCCGGCAGTGTTCACTACCGGGCAGAGACTTAGATGGAAGTACGACGGTAGTCGCGGTATTCGGCTTGCCAGAAATTATCGTCAATGGCTTGTTGTAAAGCTTCGGCGGAGGTTTTCACCGCCACGCCTTGTTGCTGAGCCATTTTGCCGACCGCAAAAGCTATAGCCCGGGAGACTTTCTGAATATCTTTTAGTTCCGGCAATACCAGACCTTCGCCGTTCAGCACCAGAGGAGAATACTGCGCCAGGGTTTCACTTGCCGACATCAACATCTCATCGGTGATGCGTGACGCGCCGGAAGCAATAACGCCCAGCCCGATCCCCGGGAAGATAAAGGCGTTGTTACACTGGGCGATAGGGTAGATTTTATCTTTCCATACCACGGGATTAAACGGGCTGCCAGTGGCGACCAGCGCATTACCTTCGGTCCAGGCAATAATGTCCTGCGGCGTGGCTTCGACGCGTGATGTCGGGTTAGAGAGAGGCATCACGATTGGGCGTGGGCAATGCTTGTGCATTTCGCGGATGATCTCTTCCGTAAACAGCCCGGCCTGTCCGGAGACGCCAATCAGAATATCCGGTTTGACATTGCGCACCACATCGAGCAGTGACAGCACATCGCTGTCGGTATCCCAGCCGCTGAGATTGTCCCGCTTCTGCACCAGTTTGGTCTGGAAAGGCAGCAGATTTGGCATCTTGTCGGTCAGCAGGCCAAAGCGATCGACCATAAACACTTTCTGCCGCGCCGCTTCCTCGCTTAATCCTTCGCGCTGGGTCTGGGCGATGATCATCTCCGCAATGCCGCATCCCGCAGAGCCAGCGCCGAGGAAGACGATTTTTTTCTCGCTTAACTGACCACCCGCCGCGCGACTGGCTGCTATCAGCGTTCCGACCGTTACCGCGGCGGTCCCCTGAATGTCATCATTAAAGGAACATATTTCATTGCGATAACGGTTCAGCAGCGGCATCGCGTTTTTCTGTGCGAAATCTTCAAACTGCAGCAACACGTCAGGCCAGCGTTGCTTCACGGCCTGGATAAATTCATCAACAAATTCATAGTATTCGTCGTCGGTGATACGCGGGTTCCGCCAGCCCATATACAGCGGGTCGTTAAGCAGTTGCTGATTGTTGGTGCCAACGTCCAATACTACCGGCAGCGTATACGCCGGGCTGATGCCGCCACAGGCGGTATAGAGCGACAGTTTACCGATTGGAATGCCCATCCCGCCGATACCCTGATCACCCAGGCCCAGGATACGTTCGCCATCCGTCACCACAATCACTTTAATGTTGTGATTCGGCACGTTTTGCAGGATGTCGTCCATATTGTGGCGGTTCTGGTAAGAGATAAACACGCCGCGCGAACGACGGTAGATCTCGGAGAAACGTTCACAGGCCGCGCCGACGGTTGGGGTATAAATGACGGGCATCATCTCATCAAGATGATTGTTCACCAGGCGGTAGAAGAGGGTTTCGTTGGTGTCCTGGATGTTACGCAGGTAGATGTGTTTGTCGATTTCGGTTTTGAATCCCTGATACTGGATCCACGCACGTTCCGCTTGTTCTTCGATGGTTTCGACCACTTCCGGCAGTAACCCCAGCAGGTTGAAGTTACGGCGTTCTTCCATGCTGAAGGCACTGCCTTTATTCAACAACGGAAATTCCAGCAGTACAGGGCCAGCGTAAGGAATATAAAGCGAACGCTGTTTTTTTGTTTTTGGTTCCATGTCACTCACTCTTTTTTGAATATCCATCCCTGGGGCGCTTTTATCGTCTTTGCTTTACCGCCAGGGCGTCGGCCCAAGTATAAAGCAGATAAAAACAAAAACACCATTGCGCTGGCAATGGTGTTTAATCGTCATTGAGGACGGATTGTTAAAACTTACTTTTCAGCGGGGCGTTTTCTGCCTGTTGGGTTATTTACCACGCTGGATTTGTCACCTTCGGTAACTATTTTGCGCTGGTTAGATATTTTATGATCCAGTCCAAGAATATGACGGGCCTGACGGTTCGATTTCATTTTAACTCCTCAATCCTGTTACTAGTTTTAAGGACAATTCGCCAAAGCGAAGAAACGTAACCCCTAAGGTTGCGGATCAAGCATAGCAGCTTAAAGTGTAGGGTGCTGGCCACTGACCACATAATTAATAGTTTGCTGGTAGATATCACTGAGGATGTCGTTATCAGAAGCTTCCAGCCATTTGGTCAGCTCCATGAGAATATCATCTTCAGTGACAACACCGTGCTCTGCCCGAAGGCCTTGCTCAATGGCGTTAACCAGAGCGGGTTCTGCGGTGGAATTTGCTGCCTGATAATAAGTAAACATAGTGATCCTCCTTGTCTGTGTATTTATGGTGTCTGCTACGCCTCGCAGATTTATAAAGCACATTCAGCATGGCAAATATTTATTGTCTCGTTACCAGGAATAATCCTGGTTGGTAATTTTTATATTTTAAATGCATGATGTTATTGGTTTTTATTTGTTGGGGTATCGTTTTAATCCTATATTTCCAGACATCCGGTGCGGTCATTCCATTTAAATGCGCAGGTGATTTTTTTAGCCGGTTTAATTCGGAATATCCTGCTTATCCTCTTGCTGTTTCTCCCGTAGTCTATAATTTCCTTTTTAAGCCCACAGGAGAGCAACAATGACAATCCATAAGAAAGGTCAGGCACACTGGGAAGGCGATATCAAACGCGGGAAGGGAACAGTATCTACCGAGAGCGGTGTGCTGAACCAACAACCGTATGGGTTTAACACGCGTTTTGAAGGCGCAAAAGGAACCAACCCGGAAGAGCTGATTGGTGCAGCACATGCCGCTTGTTTCTCGATGGCGCTTTCATTAATGCTGGGGGAAGCGGGATTCACACCAACATCGATTGATACCACTGCCGATGTATCACTGGATAAAGTGGATGCCGGTTTTGCGATTACTAAAATTGCACTGAAAAGCGAAGTCGCCGTTCCGGGCATTGATGCTTCCACCTTTGACGGTATTATCCAGAAAGCAAAAGCAGGATGTCCGGTTTCTCAGGTACTGAAAGCGGAAATTACGCTGGATTACCAGTTGAAAGCATAAATTCTCGCCGGATGATGCGTCATCCGGCAAGTTATCTACACAGATACTTTGTCCTTATCCCAATGAGATCTCGTATTTAAACCGCATCTTTATTCTGCTCATTATCCCCTCTGCGCATAAAAAATCATTATTGCATCAGGTTGTGAATTTATACTTCGTTCAGAATATCAGTAAATATTGGGTTATTTATGTTTTCTGTTTGATGGTGCGAATCATATGTGCCATTGTAAGACTTAGTTAATTTTAACCAATTCAAATCTATTTAAATTAATTCATTTCAATTAATTTGCTAATTGATATTGTTCAATAAGGATGAAGCCATGTCGGTGAAAAAGGTCTCTTTTTTTATTGTGTTAATTTATCTAAGCCAGTATGCAAGTGCATCTTCAGAATTTAATTTCCCACCTGACAGTGTTTTTGTTGATGCTTCTCTTTCATTTCTGAATGGTGAGTCAGGTGAGTTTGTCTATAGTAATGGTGGCACACTTAGCCAACTGGACTGGAAAATTCAAAATACGCCCATTGTTAAAATGGGCGTAACCTGGGATGCAGTCTCATGGCTGACTCTTAATGCCAACGGCTGGACGACGCTTGCCTCTGCCGGTGCGCTAATGGATGATTATGACTGGCTGGAGCCGGGGCAACAACACTGGAGCGATTGGTCACATCATCCTGCAACACGGTTAAATTTTGCAAATCAGTTTGATCTCAATATGACAGGTTGGTTTTTAAAGGAACAAAACTACCAATTAGGCGCTGTGTTAGGCTATCAGGAGACGCGTTTCAGTTGGTTGGCGAAAGGCGGTTACTATAGTTATGACAACGGTGCCGACATTGGTGATATTCCTCATGGCCAAAAAGTTATTGGTTACCAACAAAAATTCAGCGCTCCCTATTTAGGTCTTTCTGGTAAATATATCTACCATGATTTTGATATTATAACGCAATTTAAATATAGCGCCTGGGGAGAAGGGAAAGGCACAGATCAGCATTACTTGAGCAACATTACATTTAAAGATAAAGTATCTAACCAAAAATATTACTCAGGTCTTATTAATGTGGGGTATAACATTAATCCACAGGCGCGTATTTTTACAGAAATATCATGGAGTAGATTCTCTAATGATGTTGGTAACACAACAATTTATCATAAAGAAAATGGTGAACGTGTAAAAGATAAAGATTCACCTGGGATGCAGAATTATAATTACATTATTGGTGCGGGTATTATGTACAGATTTTAATATAGCGGCGCGCAAATAGCTTAATACGAATACATGAAATCTTGCCCGCCAGTGCGGGCAAGATTTACTAAACGTCGATTTGAAGCGGTAGCGCAGTAGACATCCAGACAGAGATCTCTTCGGCGGGTAAAGGGCGTGAGAAGAAATAGCCCTGAATAACGGGGCAGTGGATCTTGCGTAACATCTCAAACTGTTCTTTTGTTTCTACACCTTCAGCCACTACGGTTAAGTTCAGGCTTTGTCCAATGCCGGTAATGGCTTCTAACAAGGCGCGAATGCGTTTTTCAGTCAGACAACGATCGACAAAACTTTTATCAATTTTGATTTCTGTTACCGGCAGGCTGACTAAGCGTGATAAACCAGAAAAGCCGGTGCCGAAATCATCGACGGATAAACCTACACCCATATCCCGCAGGATCTGGATGCGTTTAAAGATCTCCGTATCGTGTTCCATCATCATGCTTTCGGTGATTTCCACTGTTAGCTGGTGGCCGTCAATCGCCCAGGCTTCCATCGCGTCGGAAACCTGATTGGGTAGTTGATTACTGCGAAAATGCAGCGCAGACAAGTTAACGGATAACGCCGGGATGTGAATATTCTGGCTATGCCATTCTGCTAACTGGCGACAGGCTTCAGCGATGACCCAGCGACCAATGTTTTCAATTTCACCAATCTCTTCCGCGAGGGGAATAAACCGGGAAGGGGGAACATGACCATGCTGCGGATCGTACCAGCGAGCAAGAGCTTCAAGACCATACAGTTCACCCGTTTCCGCGAAGATCTGCGGCTGGTAAACCAGTTTCAACTGGTTGTTGCTGATCGCTTCTTTCAGCGCCGCACCTAATACCAGCCGCTCTTTAACCATTTCGTTCATTGTCGGACTAAAGAACTGCCAGCCGTTACCGCCATTTTTGCGAATGAAATCCATCGCATTGTGGGCGGTAGAAAGCAGGTAGTCACGGTTTTTGCCAACGTCGTAACTGATACCAATGCTTAAGGTTAAAGGAAAAGGTTGATCGTCAATGATGACCGGCTTTCTAATGATGTTGCGTAGCTCATCAGCGATTTGGGTAATGTTGCTTACTTCATCCTCCTGGCTAATGAGGACAAACTGTGCACCTTCAACGCGGCAGAGATACTGATCGGGTTTGAGTTTTTCGCGAAAACGATTAACGACCTCTAACAATGCCTGATCGGCCCACGCGTAGCCGAGGCTGTCGATCACATCCTGAATATGGTCGACGCCAATAAGATACACCACCGGAGAGACGGCTCTATCGACCAGGTCATCAAGGTAATTGTGCAGATTATTGCGATTTGGCAGACCGGTCATCGGATCAAACTGAATTAGCTGTTCGATGTGCTGGCGGCTTTTCTCCTGTTCCAGCGCCAGTGCGGCCATATGCTGGCTGATATCTGCCACACGTTCGACAAATGCACTGGTTTCTGTTCCTGCCGCGGTCTTGATTTGCAGTATCCCCGCAGGCGCACCATCACGCTGGCGAATGGTGACAGCCCAGCTTTGTGCATTCTTTACATCTACCTCATGAGAGGACGATGCCCAATGCACTGGCATCCCATTACGCAATGCATACAACGATACGTGTGATTCATGAAGAATGGATTCAATATTACGGCAAATGATTTCACCCATTTCATGAAACGGTGGGCTACTGCACATGGCAGCGAGGATGTTGCCTTCCAGTTGGCGGATTTGCCGTTCTTCGGTGATATCTGAGAAGGTCATCACCAGGTTTTGTAGATGAGCAAGCACGTCATAGACCGGACTGATAGACGCTTTAATCCAGATATTTTCACCCGTACGCGTCAATAACAGAAATTCATCCTGATCGCGGGAGGTTTTCCACAATAGTTGCTGTAAGCGAATGCGGTTATCTGTCGGGTAATCAGGAATGTTAAGTAGCGTATCGGGTTGCATACCGCTGGCTTCGCTGATGCAGTAGCCAAACATTTCGGTAAATGCGCGATTGCACTGCACGATATGACGCTCAGGATCGAGCACAATCACAGGTCGGTCGAGGTGGTCTACGGCAATGAGCAACTGCCGGGTCTGTTCTTTCTGCGCCATTTCAACGCTGGCATCCCGAACCAGCGCCAGATAATAAATTTTCCCTTCGGCAGTCACTTTTGACAGGGCAAATCGTGTCCATATTTTACTGCCGTCTTTTTTCTCCAGTTGCAATTCCCGGCTCATTCCTTCGACACGCGCTTTACCACCTTCACGGTTATGCCGGATATATTCAGGATGTGCAGGGCGCAAATTATGGGGGATGAGCATATCGATGTTATTGCCAATGACCTCTTCGCGCTTATATCCCCAGAGCTTCTCTGCGGCTGGGTTGAAAAACATCACTTCATCATTTTCGTTAATTAACACCGCCCCCATCATATTTTGTTCAAGGGCGGGAAAAAAAATGCCGTCAGCGGCATTTTCTGCATCGGTTAGCTTCATGATTACCTCTGCATCCGGGCGCATTTAAAGACTGGCTTTCCAGAGTTCAACACGGTTTCTACCTCGTCTTTTAGCGATATACAGAGCTTCGTCGGCTATTTGAATTAAACGTTCATAATCAGGATGCCCATTAAACATGGCGGCACCAATGGACAGAGAGAGGACAATATCTTCGCCGTTTGCAGCTTTTAGTTTGGTTTTTTCTACCCGACTGCGTATACGTTCTGCGGTACGTAAAGTGTCAGTTTCTGAGGCTTCAGTCAGTACAATGATAAATTCATCGCCACCGTAGCGGAAAACATAATCACTGCTGCGAACATTGTCGTAAAACGCCTGCGAGACTTTACGTAAGATCTCGTCACCGGTGTTATGTCCCCATGTGTCGTTGATCTCTTTGAATTTATCAACATCGATGATTAGCACAGACAACGGCGTTCCGGTTCTATTGGCATGGGCAATTTCACGTTTGAAGATAGTCGGCAGGAAACGGCGGTTGAGTAGCTTGGTTAACACATCCATTCCCACTTCATGGCGAGAAACTTCTTCAAACAGTTCTCGCAGTAAAGTGATAATTTGCGATACGGTATTTCGTATCTGTAATAAAAATTTCACTCGCAGGCTTTTGTTACTCAGATTTTTGGCATGGAGTATTGTCTGATTGAAAATTCCGTCGAAATCCTGAACCAGGCGGGAGATATGGCCTACTTCAGCAATACCACTAAAATAATGGCGGCCTTTATGGTTAAACCACAGGCCAAAATCAGCCTGGCTTAACGGTAGGCTACTGCCTAAATCAGAATCCAACAGAACTTTATAAATAATATCTATTTCCCATGAAAGTAATGAGGCTATTTGCCGTTCTTTTTCTTCTTCAGCATTTTCCAGTAATGAGAATATACGATAGTTCTCATCTTCTTTAGCTGCGCTACTGTCGCTAAAGGTAAACGCCCTGGTCATAACTTCCATGGCTATATCGATACTGTTAATCGAAAAATGATAAACCTGAAGTTTTTCCGCAGGCGAATAATCAGAGGAAAATATCACTGGATAGAGGATTTTTTTCAGCACGCGAAACCCCATCTCGACAATTTCCACGGGAATGCCAATACGAGCATGGACTTCAGCCACGGTATGTTGGATTTGTATCAGTCTTTCAACATCGTCCGTTTGCGCAGAGAGTACGTTGATAATCCACTTTTCCATAGCACTTTTGAGCTGTCTTTCAACCTGTTCGTTACTCAAAAACTCTTCGGCGTGCGGGTCAGTGCGTACAATACGATAAAACTCATTGCTCAGGTAATGGGCATGGGTAACGGCAATTTCTGCGGCTTTTGTGCGAATGATGGGAGCGGCCTGGGCAACTAATCCGGTCCACTCATCTTTCATTCTTTTAAAGTACATCTCCATAATTCAGCCCCTTATACGACTGGAAAGGCAAATGAGATCGAAAAAACGAAACGCAACACACTGGACAGGCTTATTGCACCATATTCTCCTGAAATATGAAGATGTAATGAAGAGAAATAAACGAGTTAGACAGTTTTAATCTACGCTACTGTTCTTCTGAAGAGTATAGCCCATCGTGATTATTTTTCGGTGGCGACGAACATCACTTTGTTTTTCATATTAATACTAATTAATCAGGAGATTATGGCCATTTGCTTATACGCAAATAATTTAACATTAAGAGAATGTGACTTTTTTGAAAGGTAACAGGCCGGTGCTTTAATCACCGGCGATGGCACAGTAAAAAAGGGGATTAGCTTCCCCAGCGACTTTGCAGATAACTAACGGCTTGCTGGGTCTGTGGTTTATTCAGGTAATCTTCGCGGAACAAAATAGTACCGCTAATTTCTGGAACAGCGTCGTTAAGATCGAGCTGCTTTTTCAGTTCTGGCACGCCGCCGTTAACTGTCCAGTCAGGTTCTATCTTCGAGGGTTCTCCAACTTTATAGAAGGCGACACCGATATAGAGACGGGTTTTGGTCGGTTTGACGACATCTGCCCACCATTTAGCCAATACGTCATAGCGTGCGGCGCTACGAGAGAAAGGCCAGTAAATTTGTGGGGCAATATAATCCAGTAAACCTTGTTCGACCCAACGGCGGGTATCCGCATAGGATTCATCATAGGCAGCAGCTCCACGGGTATCTGAACCGAGTGGATCATGTGAGCGATTACGCCAGACGCCTGCCGGGCTAACACCAAATTCGACCTCAGGCTTCAGGCTTTTTATGGTATGCGATACTTTCGCGATTAACTGCTGGGTATTGTTGCGTCGCCAGTCTGCCTTCGAGGCAAAAGCGCCCCCATATTTGCGGTACGTCTCGTTATCGTTAAGCAGTGAACCTGGTGATTCGGTGTAGAAATAGTCGTCGAACTGCACACCATCAACCGGATAACGGGAAACGACTTCTGCAACTATCGATGTGATCCAGTCCTGAACTTCAGGGATGCCCGGGTCGAGAACAAAACGGTCGCCCGATGTCCTGATCCAGTCGCGATGCTGCACATAGACGCTGGCAGGTTGCTGCGACAGGGTGTTATTCAATTCCCTGATTGTTCCGGGTTTAGTATTAACCGACACGCGATAGGGGTTAAACCAGGCGTGTACTTTCATCCCACGCTTGTGGGCTTCATCGAGTATAAATTGCAGCGGATCGTAACCGGGGTCTTCACCCATCTTGCCGGTCATAAGATCTGACCACGGCAAAATTTTTGATGGCCAAAGGGCAGTGCCATCGGGCTTTACCTGGAAAAAGACCGTATTTATGCCGAGACGTTGCAGATGATCCAGCTTGTCGATCATCGCCTGTTGTTGCACGCTGGCTCGGGTGGTGGGGTTACTAATGTTAACCGAGGAAACCGGGGGCCAGTCGAGGCGAGACACAGTGGCCAGCCAGATACCACGCATGGGTTGCGACGATTGTTGCGCTGTTGCTGGTGGTTTTAAGCCTGCTGGTGGTGTAACTATTGTGGTTGGCGGTGTTGTCTTACAACTACACAGTAAAAGAGCCAGTGCAACGAGCGCCGCTGGTCTTTTGAGCGCGAATTTCACGTTTCGGGAGCAGATATCCATATATGCTGGTTTCCGGTAAACAGATGTGTTGCTCATTCTCGTACTTATCTGGGGCAAGTCAATACGATAACTGGTACGAAAAAGGGAGCGATTAACTATCGCTCCCTTATACTGTCACCCCTCAGATAGGGTTAGTGTTTCTTGTCGTTTATCACAATATAGTGCGGTGAACGTGCACGTGGATGCAGGAAGAAGTGGCCTTTCGGCGCGTTCTGGCTGTTAATTGGCTCCAGTGTTACACCGGTATTTGCTTTGCCTCTACGATCATGGATGGCATAGAGAATAAAGGGCAGGGCGAGTACTACCAGGAAACTCACCACCAGTAATTCAACATACATATCGGTAGAGTCACCCTGGATATTATCCGGCGGCAGGAAGGAGACGATAAACGCCATAATTGAGGTCAGCAGACCGACAATCGCTACCACCAGTTTTACGCCTTTACCGCCAGGGATATTAAATGTGCGTTTTAAATCAGGATGTTTAAGGACTAATACAATGTAGCCAATAAACAGCATGAAATAAGCACACAGATAAATCACCACTGTCAGTGCCAGTGCAATCAGGAAGGACATGTTGTTACCACCACCGGTATTGGTGAGGATAATCAACGCAATTGAAGTGATCACCAATTGGGAAATAACCAGTGTTACCGGCACGCCATTTTTGTTCATTTTGGCGAAGCTGGCGGGCAGCAGGTTTTTCTGTGCAGTGACATACATACCGCGAGAAGGGCCGACAATCCAGGATGCTATTTCTGCCAGTACCCCCAACAGCAGCAGGGCGGAGATCACGCGTACCGTCCACTCAATTTCCGGTGCCACATGGGACATCAGAACGGTAAAGGTTTGCATCACCCCTGCGGAGAGGTTGATTTCATTACCCGGAATGACCATCGCAATGGACAAACCACCAACCGAGCTTAAGCAGATTGCCGCCACCATCAATAGCAGCATGGCTAATGGATAATCGCGCCCTGGGTTACTCATTTCATTGACGTGCGTTGCGGATGCTTCCACCCCCATATAACTCAGGATGAAGGCAACAAACACAACCAGCGTGCCAATTTTTGAGAAATCAGGAAAGAAGGTTTTTGCATCCATTTCGATAGCAACCGGCGCACCGGAGTGCAGGTAAATAGCCGCTAATGCGATCAAAATAAATGCAGGCAGCAGGATCCCGGCGAAGAAGCCGACTTTAGCAATTCGCGCCGTATATTTCGTGCCGCCGAACTGCGTTAATGCCAGTGCCCAAAGAATGATGAGTGCTGCAATGGTTTTCGTTACCGGGTCTTCATTCAGTGCAGGCCATTTAAGGATGTAGGAGAGCGCTCCTAACACGAAATAGAGCATTGGAATAAAGCCGATAGCGATTTGCAGATAGCCAAATGAGATAGCTGCAAATCCCCATTTCAACCCCAGGGTATTCGATACCCAGGCGAAAACACCACCTTCCTCCCAGCCGTCCACGGTAGCCATTTCCGCAGCACAGAGGCCCACGGGAATAAACCATAAAATCCCGCCTAATAGCAGGAAGAAGACTAATGAAAAACCAGATGTTGCGAATGTCGGGTATTCATAAACAGCCATTACCATCGACGCCGTAATGGCGAAGAATCCAAGTAATGTTAGCTGCTTAGCTTTACCTGTCTGTACCGATGTAGCCATATTATCCCCCTAAAACGGTATTCCTGTCGGAACCGCACCTGTCTTGTTCTGAAGCGTGTTCAGAGCAATATTTTCCGTTGCTAATGCCAGTGAACAGACTTTGGAATTTGTCCCGAAACAGGAGCGTTCCGGGACAGCATTACCACTTAAACGTTATCAGGTATGTTTAAAGCTGTTCTGCTGGGCAATACCCTGCAGTTTCGGGTGATCGCTGAGGTATTTCAGGGAG
>NZ_PTSR01000030.1:0-37976 GCF_002965345.1 Escherichia sp. MOD1-EC5950 | reverse complement strand
GATTGCCGGATGCGGCGTAAACGCCTTATCCGGCCTACATTCGGCAACGGCTGTAGGCCTGATAAGACGCGACAGCGACGCATCTGGCGTTGATTGCCGGATACGGCGTAAACGCCTTATCCGGCCTACATTCGGCAACGGCTGTAGGCCTGATAAGACGCGACAGCGGCGCATCTGGCGTTGATTGCCGGATGCGGCGTAAACGCCTTATCCGGCCTACATTCGGCAACGGCTGTAGGCCTGATAAGACGCGACAGCGACGCATCTGGCGTTGATTGCCGGATGCGGCGTAAACACCTTATCCGGCCTACATTCGGCAACGGCTGTAGGCCTGACAAGGCGCATCAGGCTATGGGTTACCTGGGCGTTAACCCTCTCCCACAAGGGAGCGGGAATTAAAACAATCCCTACATTACCTCTGGAGAATCTGTGATGAATGGCACTATTTATCAGCGGATAGAAGACAATGCGCATTTCAGGGAGTTGGTCGAAAAACGGCAACGGTTTGCCACCATCCTGTCGATTATTATGCTGACAGTTTATATCAGCTTTATTTTACTGATTGCCTTTGCGCCTGGCTGGCTGGGCACTCCGCTGAATCCGAACACCAGCGTCACACGCGGTATTCCCGTTGGCGTCGGGGTGATTGTGATCTCCTTTGTTCTCACTGGTATCTACATCTGGCGGGCGAACGGCGAATTCGACCGCCTTAATAACGAAGTCCTGCATGAGGTACAAGCGTCATGAAAAGAGTTATGACGGCGCTTGCCGCCACACTCCCTTTCGCAGCGAACGCCGCGGATGCCATTAGCGGGGCCGTAGAACGCCAGCCAACAAACTGGCAGGCGATTATTATGTTCCTGATTTTCGTCGTGTTTACGCTTGGTATCACCTACTGGGCATCAAAACGCGTGCGTTCCCGTAACGACTACTACACCGCAGGCGGTAATATCACCGGCTTCCAGAACGGTCTGGCGATAGCCGGTGACTATATGTCTGCCGCCTCATTTTTGGGGATCTCCGCGCTGGTGTTTACCTCCGGTTATGACGGCCTGATCTACTCGTTGGGCTTCCTGGTAGGCTGGCCAATCATTCTGTTTCTGATTGCCGAACGTCTGCGTAACCTGGGTCGCTATACCTTTGCGGATGTCGCCTCATACCGTTTGAAACAAGGGCCAATCCGCATTCTTTCGGCCTGTGGGTCTCTGGTGGTGGTGGCGCTATATCTCATCGCCCAAATGGTTGGTGCGGGTAAACTGATCGAGCTGCTGTTCGGCCTTAACTATCACATCGCCGTGGTTCTGGTTGGCGTATTGATGATGATGTATGTCCTGTTTGGCGGCATGTTAGCAACCACCTGGGTACAGATTATCAAAGCCGTTTTGCTGCTGTTCGGTGCCAGCTTTATGGCCTTTATGGTGATGAAGCACGTCGGTTTTAGCTTCAACAATCTGTTCAGCGAAGCGATGGCAGTACACCCGAAAGGTGTCGACATCATGAAGCCGGGCGGGCTGGTAAAAGATCCAATCTCCGCACTCTCGCTGGGGCTGGGACTGATGTTTGGTACAGCAGGTCTGCCGCACATTCTGATGCGCTTCTTTACGGTTAGCGATGCTCGCGAAGCGCGTAAGAGCGTGTTCTACGCCACCGGCTTTATGGGTTACTTCTATATCCTGACCTTTATTATCGGCTTTGGTGCGATCATGCTGGTCGGTGCAAATCCGGAATATAAAGATGCGGCGGGCCATCTTATTGGCGGTAACAACATGGCGGCGGTTCACCTGGCCAATGCGGTGGGCGGCAACCTGTTCCTCGGCTTTATTTCAGCGGTTGCTTTCGCCACCATCCTCGCGGTGGTTGCAGGTCTGACGCTGGCAGGCGCATCGGCGGTTTCTCACGATCTGTACGCCAACGTCTTCAAAAAAGGCGCGACCGAACGTGAAGAGCTGCGGGTATCGAAAATCACCGTGCTGATTTTGGGTGTGATTGCGATTATCCTCGGCGTGTTGTTTGAGAATCAGAACATCGCCTTCATGGTGGGTCTGGCGTTTGCTATCGCCGCGAGCTGTAACTTCCCAATCATTCTGCTTTCCATGTACTGGTCGAAACTGACTACGCGTGGTGCGATGCTGGGCGGCTGGTTAGGCCTGATTACAGCGGTAGTGTTGATGATCCTCGGCCCAACGATTTGGGTGCAGATCCTCGGTCACGAAAAAGCCATCTTCCCGTATGAATACCCGGCGTTGTTCTCCATCTCCGTGGCATTCCTCGGTATCTGGTTCTTCTCGGCAACCGATAATTCAGCGGAAGGCGCGCGCGAGCGTGAACTGTTCCGTGCGCAATTTATCCGTTCCCAGACCGGCTTTGGCGTTGAGCAGGGCCGCGCGCATTAATCTCCGTTTGTCCCTGGTCGCCTGACCAACGGTAAAAAGGTGCGATGTACTGCACCTTTTTACCGATTGCGTCAGGCTATCTTACGCCGTCAGAGCGTTACTGATTTTCTTCAATTAACAACGCTTCCAGCAAATCAAGATCGTGCAATAATTTTTGCAGCGTTTCGTTGCTGATCTCCCGCGTGGCGCGCAGGTGGTACAGTTCAGCACGTTCAGAACGCAGTGCCGCCAGACGGAAGCGGCGTTCCAGGTCTTCTTCCAGGATTGAACTTTCAACATCATTACGCCCATCGGCGCGACGACGCAGGTTACCAATCACACGAGAACTCACCTCTGTGAGCAACTGGTTATCGATGTTCTCTTCGGTGTCCGCCGCCAGACGTTCTTCCATTTTCTGGATCGCCACAATCGCTACTTCAGCCGTTGCCGCGCGTGCAATGCGTTCCTCTTTCAACTGCTGGGAATGATCCGCGACTTCAATGTGTTGCAGCAAAATAGGCAACATCACTACACCAACAAACAGCGAGAAGAGAATCACGCCAGCCGCCAGGAACACCAGCTCATAACGCGCCGGGAAGACGTTACCATCCGGCAACAGCAGAGGAATGGAGAGCACACCGGCCAGAGTGATTGCCCCGCGCACCCCAGCGAAAGACGCGATCAGGATTTCTCGTGTGGTCCACGAACCAAACTCCATCGGCTTCTTCTTCAGGAAGCGGTTACTGAGCTTTTTCATCGTCCACAACCAGCCAAAACGAACCAGCATTAAGGCGACATAAATCAGCACGATATCGACAAAGAGCATCCAGACTTCGACGTTGGGGTCGATTTCCGCCGCCATCAGCGACGTCTCCAGAATGCCCGGCAATTGCAGGCCCAGCAGCAGGAACACCATACCGTTAAAGACAAATTCCAGCATCGCCCAGGTGCTGTTGGCACGCAGTCGCATCGCCAGCGGCGCACGGCGCATCACACCGGAGCGGGTGATGGTCATACCGGCGGCAACCGCTGCGAGGATGCCGGAAACGCCAATATGTTCGGCAATAAGATAAGAGGCGAACGGCAGCAGGAACAGCAGTACGATCTGCGTTGCCGGTTCATCACCGCCCCAGCGACTCAGGAAACGCAACGAGCGACCATACAGCCAGCTCACCGCAAAACCGGCGAGAATACCGCCAATTGCCACTTTCATAAATTCGACCGTCGCGCCGCCAACGGTGAAGATCATCGTCCCCATCGCGACTGCCACGGCAAACTTCAGCGACACCAGGCCGGAGGCGTCATTCATCAACGCTTCGCCCTGCAAGATACCCATAATTTTTTTCGGTATGCGCCCTTCTCCAACAATCCCGGAGAGCGCTACAGCATCGGTCGGAGAGAGCACCGCCGCCAGCGCAAAAGCGGGGATCAGCGGAATACCTGGCACCACCCAGTAAATAAGGAAGCCAATGCCGACCACGGTGACGACGACCAGCGCCAGCGCGAGACCGAAGATCTCCCGGCCATGCTCAAGAAATTCGCGGGTCGGCGTTTTCCAGCCATCCGCGAACAGCAACGGCGGGATAAATAAGACTAAAAAGAGTTCTGGGTCAAATTCCACATGCAAACCAAACGTCGGCCACGCCAGTAGCGCACCAATGGCGATTTGCATAAGCGGAAGCGGGATCTGAAAGGGCATGACACGAGTGACCACCCCGGACAGCGAGACCACGAGGGTCATTATCAGTATGGTGAAGAAGATTTCCATGCGTTCCCTGTTTGCGATGTTTTTTATGATTTGAGAAAGGTTTTATACCCGGATTCTCAGTTTTTCAGAATATCGCAAAAGCTCACACAATGTACGGAGAAAATAAAAACGGGCAGCAATTGCTACCCGTTTTCAGAATCTTATTAAAGATTAGATAGCCCAGCCACCCGCGTAGAAGGTGACCAGCGCCACGGCGATAACGACCGTACCAATGTTCAGCTTACGCCATTCGCCAGAGACCAGACGACCAATCACCAGAGTCGCGAAGCCGATCATGATGCCTGTTACGATGTTACAGGTCAGCACGATGAATACTGCCGTTACCAGACCCGCCATTGCATCGACAAAATCAGCAAAGTCGATTTTCGCCACGTTGCTCAGCATCAGCAGGCCAACGTACATCAGCGCCGGAGCCGTTGCGTAACCCGGAACAAGATAAGAGAGCGGAGAGAGGAACAGAATCAGCAGGAACAGCACGCCAACGGTGATAGCCGTCAGGCCGGTTTTACCGCCCGCCGCTGTACCCGCCGCAGACTCGATGTATACCGCAGCCGGTGCCGCGCCAACCAGGCCGGAGAAAACGCTACTCAGGGAGTCTGTAGTTAGTGCTTTACCACCGTCAATAATCTGCCCGTCTTTATCCAGCAGATTCGCCTGACCAGCAACTGCACGGATGGTTCCGGTAGCGTCAAAGACCGCCGTCATCACCAGCGCCAACACGCTCGGCAAGACCAGTGGGTTCAGTGCCCCCATAATGTCCAGGCTGCCAATTAGCGAATTGCCGTTCTCATCACTCAATGAAGGCATGGCAAAAACGCCGGAGAAATGGACATTAGGATCGAAGATCAGGCCCACAATCGAGATACCGATAATGGTCAGCAGAATGCCGCCCGGTACTTTCAGTTTTTCCAGGCCGATGATCACAGCCAAACCTACCAGCGACATAATCACCGGGAATGTCGCGAAATCACCCAGCGCAACCGGCAAACCATCAAGCGGGTTTTTAATCACCAGACCGACGCCGTTGGCAGCAATCAGCAGCAAAAACAGGCCGATACCAATCCCCGTGCCATGCGCCACGCCGTGCGGTAAGTTGCGCAAAATCCAGCTACGGATACCTGTTGCGGAAATAACCGTAAACAGCACCCCCATCAGGAACACAGCACCCAGCGCCACCGGAACACTGATATGTTGCCCCAGCACCAGGCTGAATGCGGTAAATGCAGTCAGGGAGATGGCGCAGCCGATAGCCAATGGTAGATTGGCCCACAACCCCATCGCGATAGAACCCATCCCGGCAACCAGACAAGTCGCAACAAAAACGGCCGCTGGCGGGAAGCCCGCTTTGCCCAACATGCCCGGAACGACGATAACCGAATAGACCATCGCCAGAAACGTTGTTAACCCGGCAACCACTTCCTGACGAACAGTGCTTCCACGTTGTGAAATTTTAAACCAGGCGTCGAGTGAACCGCCGGTACGCGCTGATGGCGTAGACATAAGAAAACATCCCCTGAGAGTTTATTTTTCGTCAAGATGCGTGGCGGACAATCCCCTGCCAGCGAAACGTTATCTTCCTGCTTCTGGTTTGCGACAATCGGGGTTGTCGCAAAAAGCAAACGTTTAGCTCCACGCATACAAAACGGGTGGTAAAAAAAAGCAAACGATTATCCGGCGATCATAGCGGCTTTTTCAACCGAAGTTTGCTGCTTTTTTCCCTTTTCTTGTATTGACGATGAAAAACCAGGCAACTGATGCGCAAACGTTATCGTCGATGCGCAAAATTACGGCATTTGTAGGCAACTTGTAGCAAAAGTTTGCGGTAAAAAATCACGCAAGATGACAAAAATATTGCGGCTAAAAAGGATCACTTTGCACTGGCGAAGAAACGGCGGTGGCATACAATTAAAGTATCAACACCAACCGGAACCTCCACCACGTGCTCGAATGAGGTGTGTTGACGTCGGGGGAAACCCTCCTGTGTACCAGCGGGATAGAGTGAAAGACAAAGGCCGGAAACAAACTAAAGCGCCCTTGTGGCGCTTTAGTTTTGTTCATCTTCCAGCAAACGCGCACCAGTACCTTCTTCGCCTAAGCGATCGCCTGGGTTACGCAACGGGCAGTCGCTACGCGAAAGGCAGCCGCAACCAATACAGCCGTCCAGTTCGTCACGCAACGCAACTAAGGTATGAATTCGCCGGTCCAGTTCTTCACGCCATTGTGATGAGAGTTGCTTCCACTCTTTCGCACTTAATGTATGCCCTTCGGGCAACACACCAAACGCTTCACCAATGGTCGCCAGCGGAATACCAATACGTTGAGCAATCTTGATGATGGCGACATATCGCAACACATCACGCTTATACCGCCGCTGATTGCCGCTGTTACGGATACTGGTAATCAAACCTTTGCTTTCATAGAAATGCAGCGCCGATACCGCCACTCCACTACGTTTCGCCACTTCGCCTGGAGTAAGCAAGGCTTTAATGCGGGGTAATTTCTTTTCCATAAATCGCTTTACCTCAAGTTAACTTGAGGAATTATACTCCCCAACAGATGAATTAACGAACTGAACACTGAAAAGAGGCAGATTTATGTCCCATCAGAAAATTATTCAGGATCTTATCGCATGGATTGACGAGCATATCGACCAGCCGCTGAACATTGATGTGGTGGCGAAAAAATCAGGTTATTCAAAGTGGTATTTACAGCGGATGTTCCGTACGGTGACACATCAGACGCTTGGCGATTACATTCGTCAACGCCGCCTGCTACTGGCTGCCGTTGAGTTGCGCACCACCGAACGCCCTATTTTTGATATCGCGATGGATCTGGGCTATGTCTCACAGCAGACCTTTTCCCGCGTTTTCCGTCGGCAGTTTGATCGCACTCCCAGCGATTATCGCCACCGGATCTAGGGTTTACTGCCCGCGCATGACGTCATGCGCGGGTACTGGCTCTGCCCATGCCATAAAAACCTGCGGCGGCATCGCCTTTGCAAAGTACCAACCCTGACAATAGCGCACGCCGCGTTTGCGCAGCCAGTTGACCTGATCCTCAGTTTCCACCCCTTCTGCAATCGTTTTTAGACCCAGACTGTGTGCCAGTTCGATAATGTGTTCTGCAATCAAATGGCTGGTTTTGTGCGTGGTTAGCGTCTCAACAAACGATTTATCGATTTTCAAGATATCGATATTCAATGAATTAAGATTATGCAAGTTGGAGTAGCCAATACCAAAATCATCGATCGCCACTTCGTAACCAGCCTGACGGAAAGCCAGAATAATCGGCGTCATTTTGGCGACATCAAGAAACGCATGTTCAGTGACTTCAAATTTAATTTGCTGCGGACGCACGGTAAATTGCTCGATTTTTTGATTGGTTAGGGCAATCACCCTTGAAGTATGAAAATCAGAGGCGGATAAGTTAACTGAAATAGAGAGTTCAGGATGTTTCGCCAGCCAGGCACCGAGATCGTCAAACACCCTATTAATGACATAATTGGTAACCTGCTCAATTAGCCCCTTTTGTTCCGCCAGTGGAATAAACTCCGCTGGCGTCATTACTTGTCCCTGAGTCCCCGGCCAACGTAGCAACGCCTCAGCGCCAATACATTTATTCGTCTTAATATCAACAATTGGCTGGTAATAGAGACAAAGTTGCCGTTTTTCGAGAGCACGTTGCAATTTACGCTCAGGAGACTGGTACTTCTGGTTTATACGCAACCAGAGTAAAAGCAGCACCAGGCTGCCCAAAATACCTGCCGGCAAGGCAAATACAAGGTGATTATAAAAATGCGAAAAAATACGCTGGTTTGAGGTTGCTACGATAGCGGCAATGGGACGTTTTGTTGAATGAACTATCGCATATAAATAACCATTCTGCTGTACGGTTATTTCCCTCTGATGAATCAATGGTGAAAAATTTTCTGCGGAGGCCTGTTTGCTTAAAGAGAAAAAGGTTTTCGTCACCGTATCATAAACCCCCCATTGCAGCGTCGGATCGTCAGACATTACCTCGCTCCAGAATAAAGGGTTAATTACCGCGACATAGTTTCCTCGCTGCATATAGGTCATTTTATAACCTGAGAAAAAAGGCGTATCACGGTAATAATAGATTGAGACATCAGGTTCACGCTTATAGTTTGCTGACGCCATCCTGTAGCCGTTAACGGGAACTATTAATGTTGAACATAAAAAAAGGTTATCGTGGGCATATATCAATTCGTTGATATAAAGATAACCGCGGATAATATTCAGCATTTGTTGTTGATGAGTGGGAGTGCAAATTTGTCCCTGATAGCGTTCTGCATCGTCGCTCGCTAAATCTGCCTGCTGAATGACCAACTCGGATTTCTCCAGGGCTAACCGGGCAAAAGCACGAAGTTGATTATTCACTTCCGCTTTAGCCCAAAGGAGGGCAATCCATAGTGAAAGGATAACAGGAAGGAGTACCACAAAGATGATGCCCGGCAACGCCAGCATCCTGCGTCGTGCACTTTGACTCATTTCTATCAATTCCCTGCCTGGTTATACCTGGTCATTGCAAGGTGAAAACCTTGACTACCGACGACGTTAGATAAATCTTACGGTATAAATAGCACTTTTGCCTGATTTGAAATTGATACCTTTATAATCGTTATTTGCATAAAAATAACTCGCTGATATCAAAAGAGCTTTGTTGGAAAAATGCAGGTCAGGCAGGAAATTACAATATTTCTTTATTGTACATTGCCTCGACATCACTGAATAAACCACATCATTAGTGCAGTAATAAAGTCGCGGCATAATCTGGCTAACAAACAACCAATTGTGATATAGTTCACGAAATTTATGAAACGGCAAAAGTGTTTCATTTTTGTGTTCTGAAAGCCCCGCGATAGCCAGAGTGTACCACGCCTCCCGTGAGAAATGCCGCGCTGTCCAGGGCCTGGCAATTTTCTGAGGAAATGTTTGATGGCTACCCTCACCACGGGCGTGGTTCTTCTTCGCTGGCAGCTTCTTAGCGCCATACTGATGTTTCTGGCTAGTTCGCTCAACATCCGTTTTCGGCGGTCTGATTATATCGGGCTGGCAGTGATCAGTAGTGGTCTGGGCGTTGTTTCCGCCTGCTGGTTCGCGATGGGACTGCTCGGAATCACAATGATGGATATTGCCGCAATCTGGCACAATATTGAGTCGGTAATAGTGGAAACCACAAATCAGGCACCGCCACAATGGCCAATGATTTTGGTGTGATATGCAGAAGCCTCCATATGGAGGCTTCTTTTTTATCCCTGGCAGATGCGTTAATCACCTACCTTAAAACAATATAATCTATTGTTTTAAAACAAAATCAGAATGGGATATCGTCATCGAAATCCATCGGCGGCTCGTTAGACGGCGCTGCCGGAGCGGACTGCTGCGGGCGAGACTGCGCGCCGCCGCTGAACTGATTGCCACCCTGCGGCTGCTGAGGTTGACCCCAACCGCCCTGCGGCTGACCGCCCCCGATGTTACCGCCTGCCGGAGCGCCACCACCCTGACGACCACCCAGCATCTGCATGGTGCCGCCAACGTTCACCACGACTTCTGTGGTGTAGCGATCCTGACCGGATTGGTCGGTCCATTTGCGGGTACGCAACTGACCTTCGATATAAACCTGGGAACCTTTACGCAGATATTCACTGGCCACTTCCGCCAGTTTGCCGAACAGCACAACGCGGTGCCATTCAGTCTGCTCTTTCATCTCGCCGGTCGCTTTATCACGCCAGGATTCGGAAGTAGCCAGCGTAATGTTGGCAACTGCGCCACCATTTGGCATGTAGCGTACTTCCGGGTCCTGGCCCAGATTACCAACGAGAATAACCTTATTTACGCCTCTGCTGGCCATGTTCGTGTCTCCTGAAAAAAACGGTCTAATAAGTGTAAACGCGCGATTGTAGCATTACCAATAGCGGTTTTACCACGATGTGACCTCGGTTCCGGGAAACAAACATGGTCCGACATTGTTACACAGCACTCCGGATTCTGCATTCCAATACTGTATATTCATTCAGGTCGATTTGTGTCATAATTAACCGTTTGTGATCGCCGGTAGCGCCATGCCGCCGGGCAAAAAGTGTTTAATCCGGGAAAGGTGAATGGATAAGATCGAAGTTCGGGGCGCCCGCACCCATAATCTCAAAAATATCAACCTCGTTATCCCCCGCGACAAACTGATTGTCGTTACCGGGCTTTCGGGTTCTGGCAAATCCTCGCTCGCTTTCGACACCTTATATGCCGAAGGGCAGCGTCGTTACGTTGAATCCCTTTCCGCCTACGCGCGGCAGTTTCTGTCACTGATGGAAAAGCCGGATGTCGACCATATCGAGGGGCTTTCACCCGCCATCTCGATTGAACAGAAATCGACGTCCCACAACCCGCGCTCCACGGTGGGGACAATCACCGAAATCCACGACTATTTGCGTCTGCTGTACGCTCGCGTCGGTGAGCCGCGCTGCCCGGATCACGATGTCCCGCTGGCGGCGCAAACCGTCAGCCAGATGGTAGACAACGTCCTGTCGCAGCCGGAAGGCAAACGTCTGATGCTACTCGCGCCAATCATTAAAGAGCGCAAAGGCGAACACACTAAAACGCTGGAGAATCTGGCGAGTCAGGGTTACATCCGCGCACGTATTGATGGCGAAGTCTGCGATCTTTCCGATCCGCCGAAACTGGAACTGCAAAAGAAACACACGATTGAAGTGGTAGTTGATCGTTTCAAAGTGCGTGACGATCTTACCCAACGCCTGGCGGAGTCATTTGAAACGGCGCTGGAGCTTTCCGGCGGTACGGCGGTGGTTGCCGATATGGACAATCCGAAAGCGGAAGAGCTGCTCTTTTCCGCCAACTTCGCCTGTCCGATTTGCGGCTACAGTATGCGCGAACTGGAACCGCGTCTGTTTTCGTTCAACAACCCGGCGGGCGCCTGCCCGACCTGTGACGGCCTCGGCGTTCAACAATATTTCGATCCTGACCGAGTGATCCAAAATCCGGAACTATCGCTGGCGGGCGGCGCGATCCGCGGCTGGGATCGCCGTAATTTTTATTACTTCCAGATGCTGAAATCACTGGCAGACCACTATAAGTTCGACGTCGAAGCGCCGTGGGGCAGCCTGAGTGCGAACGTGCATAAAGTGGTGCTTTACGGTTCTGGCAAGGAAAATATCGAATTCAAATACATGAACGATCGTGGCGATACGTCTATCCGCCGCCATCCGTTCGAAGGCGTGCTGCACAATATGGAGCGCCGTTATAAAGAAACGGAATCCAGCGCGGTACGCGAAGAGTTAGCCAAGTTTATCAGCAATCGTCCGTGCGCCAGTTGTGAAGGGACGCGTCTGCGCCGTGAAGCACGCCACGTTTATGTTGAGAATACACCGCTGCCTGCCATCTCTGACATGAGCATCGGCCATGCGATGGAGTTCTTCAACAATCTCAAACTCGCCGGGCAACGCGCGAAGATTGCGGAAAAAATCCTTAAAGAGATTGGCGACCGCCTGAAATTCCTCGTTAACGTCGGGCTGAACTACCTGACACTTTCCCGCTCGGCAGAAACCCTTTCCGGCGGTGAAGCCCAGCGTATCCGTCTGGCAAGCCAGATTGGCGCAGGGCTGGTTGGCGTGATGTACGTGCTGGATGAACCGTCTATCGGCCTGCATCAGCGCGATAACGAACGCCTGCTGGGTACGCTTATCCACCTGCGCGATCTCGGTAATACCGTGATTGTGGTGGAGCACGACGAAGACGCTATTCGCGCGGCTGACCATGTCATCGACATTGGCCCGGGCGCAGGTGTACACGGTGGTGAAGTGGTCGCGGAAGGTCCGCTGGAAGCGATTATGGCAGTTCCGGAGTCGTTAACCGGCCAGTACATGAGCGGTAAACGCAAAATTGAAGTGCCGAAGAAACGCGTACCCGCAGATCCGGAAAAAGTGCTGAAACTGACAGGCGCGCGCGGCAACAACCTGAAAGATGTGACACTGACGCTGCCGGTAGGTCTGTTTACCTGCATCACCGGGGTTTCAGGTTCTGGTAAATCGACGCTGATTAACGACACGCTGTTCCCGATTGCCCAACGCCAGTTGAATGGCGCAACAATTGCTGAACCTGCACCCTATCGCGATATTCAGGGGTTGGAGCATTTCGACAAAGTCATCGATATCGACCAAAGCCCAATTGGTCGTACTCCGCGTTCCAACCCGGCGACCTATACCGGCGTGTTTACGCCTGTACGCGAATTGTTTGCGGGCGTACCGGAATCCCGTGCGCGCGGTTATACGCCTGGACGGTTCAGCTTTAACGTCCGTGGTGGGCGCTGCGAAGCCTGTCAGGGCGATGGTGTAATCAAAGTGGAAATGCACTTCCTGCCGGATATTTACGTGCCGTGCGACCAGTGCAAAGGTAAACGTTATAACCGCGAAACGCTGGAGATTAAGTACAAAGGTAAAACCATCCACGAAGTGCTGGATATGACCATCGAAGAAGCGCGTGAGTTCTTTGATGCTGTGCCCGCACTGGCGCGTAAACTGCAAACGCTGATGGATGTTGGTCTGACGTACATCCGTCTCGGGCAGTCCGCAACCACGCTTTCCGGTGGTGAGGCCCAGCGTGTGAAGCTGGCGCGTGAATTGTCAAAACGCGGCACCGGGCAGACGCTGTATATTCTCGATGAACCGACCACCGGTCTGCACTTTGCCGATATTCAGCAACTGCTCGACGTTCTGCATAAACTGCGCGATCAGGGCAATACCATTGTGGTGATTGAGCACAATCTCGACGTGATCAAAACCGCTGACTGGATTGTTGATCTGGGGCCAGAAGGTGGCAGCGGCGGCGGTGAGATCCTCGTCTCCGGCACGCCAGAAACCGTCGCAGAATGTGAAGCATCGCATACAGCGCGCTTCCTCAAGCCAATGCTGTAATCGTTAAGGCCGCTTTCTGAGCGGCCTCAGATTATTGACAAAGTGCGCTTTGTTCTTGCCGGATGCGGCGTGAACGCCTTATCCGGCCTACAAAAACATGCAATTTCAATATATTGCAGGGATTACGTAGGCCTGATAAGCGTAGCGCATCAGGCAATTTTGTGTTTGTCATCATTCTCAGGCCGCTTGCTGAACGGTCTTTTCCTTTCAGAGTTGCACCAGCAATTTACGTTTTTCTTCCGGCAGCAAATTCACCGCCTGCTGATACGACGCATCGACCAGATAATAGATTTGCGAATCCGGCAGCGAGCCATCGAGATAAACAGTGCTCCAGTGCGCTTTGTTCAGATGTCGGCTGGGGCGAACATCACTGTGCTGCTGACGCAGAAGATCCGCCAATTCCGGGCTGGTTTTCAGCGAAACCGCTGGGCGATTTTCCACCTCTTTCACCATCGCAAACAGCACATCTTCAACTTTGATTTGCGTTGCTTTCCAGTCACTATGCACACTCTGTTCTGCGCCTGGTTTTGCCATGCAATATTGTAGCAACTCCGAAATAGTCATTTTTTACTCCCCTTGTAGTGTCGCGATGATGCGACGCGATCCGCCGTGGATGCGATGTTCCCCCAGCCAGATCCCCTGCCAGGTGCCGGTCTGAATACGCCCTTTATGCACTGGCAATACGAGCGATACCCCCAGCATTGAGGATTTGATATGAGAAGGCATATCGTCTGCTCCTTCATAGTCATGCTCATAGCTACCGTTATCGGGAACCGCACGGAGGAAAAAACGCTCCATGTCATGGCGTACAGTGGGGTCGCAATTCTCATTAAGTGTCAGAGAGGCGGAGGTGTGTTGCAGCAACAGGTGCAGTAAACCAACATTAACACGCGGCATATCAGCCAGTTGATTCAGAATTTCATCCGTTACCAGATGGAATCCACGAGATTTGGCGCTAAGCGTGAGCGTTTTTTGATACCACATGTGCTGCTCCTTGATAAAACTCTCTTAATCAGTTTGCAGCAAGACAGCGAAAGGATAAAGGTTTGATTAAAAAAACAGCATTCGGGAGAGTGTCATACTCTCCCGCTCTGTCAGTATTCTGAATTGACGATCACCTCTTCGCCAAAAGCACCCGCTTGTGGCAAGGGTTTGTAGGTAGAGTTGGAGGCTCGCAGAATACGGATACCACGAATGCCAACATCACGCGCGGCAGTGATATCGTTATCAGAATCACCATAAAACATTCGGATATTTTTATCCTGCAACCACTGCGTTTTTGTGTTTTGTCCTGGTTTATCGCCCGCAAAAATGACCGGGTTCATACTGGTTGCCGGGATATGAAAGTCATCAGCTAATGTTTTTGAAACCGTTTCTGTTTTCGTTGGGCTACGGCCAGTCACAAAGAAGATAGCGTCGCCGCGGCGGACATGTATATCAATTAGCTGACGTGCAACCTCTTTTGGAATGCTGAATTCATCCCAACCGTTGTTCATCTTTTCCCAGAAGGCCGGGTTTTTCAGATAATCTTCGCTTTCTGGCGAGAATATTTTCTTGCCGCGCCAGAATCCGGGGCTGGAAAACAGAACCGTGTCATCAATATCGAACCCAACCGCCATTGGTGGACGCCCTGCGAGGCTATTTTCAATTTGTGCGACCGATACCCAATGGACAGGTGCCTGTTCAGCAAGTCTGGCAACGTTAGTGCCGGGATTAAGCGGTGAAGGTGAAGAGGCCAGTGCAACAGCGGAACTGTTTAGAGCGAACAATAAGCAAACGGCACTCAATGCCTGTGTGATCTTGCGCATATTTTTCCCTAAATAGTCAGTAAGTTGAAACTTTTTATTGTGATATTTGTTGAAAAAACCATCTGACCATAACGCCAGCAGTGTGAGAAAGGAAGGATTATCTGCGGCTTTTGTGAAGAAAGGGAGCAGGATCACATGAGACCAGCCCATGTTTGTTAATATTTAATAACTTAATGTATTTCCATAGAATAATAGAGCAGGCGGCTATTCAACCGCCTGCTGGCGAACCTTACATCACCGCAGCAAATGCCTTTGCCACACGCTGCACGTTTGCAGAGTTAAGCCCCGCCACGCACATACGCCCGCTGGCGATCAGGTAAACACCAAACTCTTCACGCAGTCGGTCAACCTGGGCGGCGCTTAAACCGGTATAGCTGAACATACCGCGTTGCTTAAGCAGATAATCGAAATTACGCCCCGGCATCTCAGTACTCAGCACCTGCACCAGTTGCTGACGCATTGCCAGAATACGGGTACGCATTTCTTCTACTTCTGCCAGCCAGTTGGCTTTCAACGCCTCATCATTCAGCACCGTTGCCACCACCTGCGCACCAAAATTCGGCGGACTGGAGTAAATACGGCGCACAGTGGCTTTCAATTGCCCCAGCACGCGGCCTGCGGCTTCGGCATCTTCACACACTACCGAAAGACCGCCGACACGTTCGCCGTACAGCGAGAAAATTTTCGAGAATGAATTGCTCACCAGAGCGGGCAATCCGGCACTGGCAATGGCGCGAATGGCGTAGGCATCCTCGTCCATACCAGCACCAAATCCTTGATAGGCGATATCAAGGAATGGGATAAGCTCACGTGTCTTGAGGATTTCAATCACCGCATCCCACTGGTCATTGGTGAGATCGGCGCCTGTTGGGTTATGGCAACACGGATGCAACAGCACAATACTGCGGGCGGGCAGTGTTTTCAGCGTCGCCAGCAAGTCGCTAAAACGCACACCGTTGGTCGCTTCGTCATACCAGGGGTAAGTGCTCACTTCGAATCCAGCACCGGCGAATATTGCTACGTGGTTTTCCCAGGTAGGATCGCTGACCCAGACGCCTGATTCAGGGAAATAGCGTTTCAGGAAGTCAGCGCCCACTTTTAATGCCCCCGAGCCGCCGAGGGTTTGAATGGTCGCCACACGCTGTTGTTGCAACACCGGATGGTCCGCACCGAACAACAGCGGCGCAAGAGCATGGCGATAGCTGTTAAGCCCTTCCATCGGCAAATAAAGCGAAGCGCCGTGAGGCTGCGCATTCAGGCGCGCTTCCGCTTCTGCGACGGCTTTTAGTTGCGGGATAATCCCGTCTTCGTTGTAGTACAGGCCGATACTTAAATTCACTTTGTCGCCGCGAGGATCTTCTTTAAAACGCTCCATAAGCGAAAGAATCGGGTCGCCAGCGTAGGCGTCAACTTTTTGAAACACGCGATGGTTCTCCAGGTTTACAGGCAGGTGGTTAAAACACAATAAACCGGAAGATGGGGAAGATCGAGAGGATGTTTAGCAATGAGCGGCAATTAATAACGTAGCGCGGCTGATGAAAAACGCACAACCTCCAGTGGCAAAACGACAAGAGTGTATCAATTTATTGAATTTACATCGCGTTGCTGGCCGGATAAGGCTTTCACACCACACCCGGCACAGACAATCAAATATTGCTGAACGATTAATCGACGTATTTCATCGCCACCCTTGACGTCAGGCGCGTGATAAGTTCGTAAGCACTTACTTTTGTCATTGCAGCGATTCGCTCAACCGGCAGACCTTCACCCCACAGAATCACCGGATCACCCGCTTTATCCTGCGCCTCTGGGCCTAAGTCTACGCAGATCATATCCATCGCAACTCGCCCGACGATTGGCACTTCGCGGCCATTGACCAGCACTGGCGTACCGGACGGAGCTGCGCGAGGGTAGCCATCGCCATAACCCATCGCCACAACGCCAAGACGGGTATCACGTTCGCTGATCCATGTTCCGCCATAACCTACAGGCTCCCCGGCTTTATGCCCACGCACAGCGATCAGACTGGAGGTCAGAGACATCACTGGCTGGCAACCGAAATCAGCACCGGTGGAGCCATCTTCCAGCGGCGATACACCGTAAAGAATGATGCCGGGGCGCACCCAGTCAAAATGCGACTGTGGCCATAACAAGATTCCACCCGATGCGGCGATTGAACGCTTGCCGGGCCTGCCTTCGCAAAAGGTATTGAAGATATCGAGTTGTTTCTCAGTCGCGCCGCATTTTGGCTCATCAGCGCGAGCAAAGTGGCTGACAATATTCACCGGCTGACGGACGTTTTTGCATTGCGTAAGTCGTTGATAAAACGCCTCAGCTTGTTCCGGTAACACGCCCAGTCGGTGCATACCGGTGTCGAGTTTCATCCAGACGGTAACTGGCTCCTCCAGATTAGCCTCTTCCAGAGCAGCAAGCTGTTCTTCGTTATGCACGGCGGTATGCAGATGTTCAGCGGAGATCGTCGACAAATCGTCTGCTTCAAAAAAACCTTCCAGTAACAAAATAGGTTGCGTGATGCCCCCCGCTCTAAGCCGCAGAGCTTCTTCGAGACGGGCGACGCCAAAAGCGTCAGCATCGGGGAGCGTTCGCGCGGTCTCAATCAGACCGTGACCGTAGGCGTTCGCTTTCACCACCGCAACCAGTTTACTGGCAGGTGCCAGTTCACGCAGACGTTGCAGGTTGTGTCGCAGAGCGCGGCGGTTAATCACAACAGTTGCCGCTTGCATTTGTGTTCCTTGATAAGTGTTTGCTTTAATTACCTGATTTATAAAATAATTATTACTCGTCGTCGTATTGCGGCCCTGCGTAATTATCAAAGCGCGACCATTGACCGTTAAAGGTCAGCCGTACCGTCCCGATTGGGCCGTTACGTTGTTTACCGATAATAATTTCCGCGATGCCTTTTAAATCACTGTTTTCGTGATAAACCTCATCACGATAGATAAACATGATCAAGTCCGCATCCTGCTCGATGGAGCCGGATTCACGCAGGTCAGAGTTGACCGGGCGTTTGTCGGCACGTTGTTCCAGAGAGCGGTTCAACTGCGAGAGTGCCACCACCGGCACGTTCAGCTCTTTTGCCAGCGCTTTTAGCGAGCGGGAGATTTCTGCAATTTCCAGCGTACGGTTATCGGAAAGCGCCGGTACGCGCATCAATTGCAGGTAGTCGATCATGATAAGCCCGATGCCGCCGTGCTCACGGGCAATACGGCGCGCGCGGGAACGCACTTCCGTTGGCGTCAGGCCGGAGGAATCATCGATATAAATATTACGTTTTTCGAGCAAAATGCCCATCGTGCCGGAAATGCGCGCCCAGTCTTCATCATCAAGCTGCCCGGTACGGATTTTGGTCTGGTCAACACGTGACAGTGACGCCAGAGAACGCATCATAATCTGTTCTGATGGCATCTCCAGCGAGAAGATCAATACCGGTTTATCCTGCAACATCGCCGCATTTTCAACGAGGTTCATCGCAAATGTCGTTTTACCCATCGACGGACGTGCCGCGACGATGATCAAATCCGACGGCTGCAAACCCGCGGTTTTTTTGTTGAGATCGTCGTAGCCGGTATTAACACCGGTTACACCATCGTGCGGCTGCTGGAAAAGTTGCTCAATACGTGCCACCGTGGCGTCGAGCACATCAGCGATGTTCTTCGGTCCTTCGTCTTTATTGGCACGACTTTCGGCAATTTTAAAGACGCGAGACTCAGCAAGGTCGAGCAGGTCTTCACTGGTGCGTCCTTGCGGATCAAAACCGGCTTCGGCAATCTCATTAGCAACCGAGATCATCTCACGGACAACGGCACGTTCGCGCACGATGTCGGCATATGCACTGATGTTTGCCGCACTTGGCGTATTTTTTGACAGTTCCGCCAGATAGGCAAAACCACCAACGCTGTCGAGTTGCCCCTGGCGCTCCAGCGATTCTGCCAGGGTGATCAGGTCGATGGGGCTACCGCTTTCCTGCAAACGCGCCATTTCAGTAAAGATATGACGGTGCGGACGGGTGTAGAAATCGTCTGCCACCACACGCTCGGCCACATCATCCCAGCGTTCGTTATCCAGCATTAAACCGCCCAACACCGACTGCTCCGCTTCGATCGAGTGCGGAGGCACTTTCAGCCCGGCAACTTGTGGATCGCGTTCGCGGGGTTCAGTTTGTTGTTTGTTGAAGGGTTTATTGCCTGCCATAACGAATGGTGTTACCTGATGTTGAACGGGGGACAAGAGAGTATAGCGAGAAACGGTTTCTCGCTACAGCATTTAACGCCCCTGCTTTCCGGTGGAAGCGCGAATTTGCAGGGTTGGGCGATAAACGTAATGGCTGAGCGGCGCATCAGGTTGCGCGATACGCCGTAGAATTTGCTGCGCCGCTTGTTTCCCCAGCGCCAGTGGTTCTACCGCAATGGTGGTTAACGGCGGGTTACTGTAAGCGCAAGCCGCCACGCCGTCATTACCAATCAGCGAAATATCTTTTCCGGCAAGCACCCCTCTTTCGCCTAACGCCGATTCCGCGCCAAAAGCCATGAGATCGTTATAACAAATTACTGCTGTCGGTGGCGAAGGCATATCTAACAGTTGTTGCATCAACTGGTAGCCGTTGGCCTGAGTCGGTTCAGCACGCAGCGAAAAAGCATCAGTACTCCACGGTTGTAAACCATGATGGTTCATCGCCTCCAGATATCCCTGATAACGCATATGGTGCGTAAGCCCCCCAATAAACACGATGTCCCGGTGTCCTTGTTGAATGAGATATTCCGTAGCTTCCCGGACACCTGCGTGGCTGTCCACGCCAACGTAATCGACGGGCAATTGTTGCCAGTCAAGAGGGCGCATCGTGATTAATAAGGGTGTGGAACTGTTGGCATAACGCTGTAAATCGGCTTCTGAGGTGCTGTTTACTGGACAGAGGACAATGCCCGCGACGTGGTGTTCCAGCAAGGTATCAAGTACCTGTTTTTGCCGATCGCTACGCTGGGAGGTATTGGACATTACGGTGATAAAACCGTGCTCCGCCAGCGTCATCTCAAGGCCCATTGTAAATTCAGCGAAGAAAGGGTTGGTCAAATCATCAATCACCACGCCGATAGTCAGTGATTTTTGCGAACGTAAATTGGCGGCAAAACGGTTATAGACATAGCCTAATTGCTCAATGGCTTGTTGGACTTTTTGTTGAGTCTCTTTTTTGATCAACGGACTGTCGTTGAGTACCAGCGACACGGTCGATTTCGAAACGCCAGCCGCACGTGCAACATCGGTTAATGTTACCCGCTTTCTTCCTGTATCCGACTTCGCCATGACTACTCCAATCCCCCATAAGATCAAGGCATTTACTTTATCATAATCTCCTTTTGCTCATGCGATCCGTTACCCCCGGGATCGCAGGAGATCGTCGTTTCGATCACAGATTCACACTTCGCTTATTGTTTTTTTTGCACACCAATCGTACAAATTACGCATAAATTAGATCGTTCCAATTAATTTATAATCACTATTACATTGTTATACATGCATATTTTTAATTATTTTTATATCGAAATAAGGAAATTATTATGTGCTCTGTACGCACGATCACTGCATCGGAAGCTGCAGATTTGATTGCTGATGGCGCAGTTGTCACCGTCTCCTCCTCCAGTGGAATGGGTTGCCCGGATGTCGTGCTGGCGGCAATAGGTGAACGCTTTCAACGTGCCGGACATCCGCAAAACATCACTACCATCCACCCTATCGCTGCAGGTGATATGTATGGCGTAAAAGGTGTCGATCATCTGGCGCAACCGGGCTTACTGGCAAAAGTGATCGCGGGCTCCTACCCCTCCGGGCCATCATCAATGACGCCTCCGTTAATCTGGCAAATGATCAATGACAACGCGATCCCCGCCTGGAATCTGCCTTCCGGGATCTTATTTGATATGCACCGGGAAGCCGCGGCTCATCGCCCTGGCGTGCTGACACAAACAGGTATGGATACTTATGTAGATCCCCTGTTGCAGGGCGGTGCAATGAATGAAAAAGCGGCGCAACAATCTCTGGTTGAACGTGTTCGATTTGCTAACGACGACTGGCTGTTTTTCCCCAGTATCGTGCCCCAGGTGGCTATCATTCGCGCTACTACTGCCGATGAACGCGGCAATCTGACTTATGAACATGAAGGGGCTTATCTTGGGCCACTGGAACAAGCCACCGCCGTTCGCAATAACGGTGGAATCGTAATTGCGCAAGTAAAACGGCAGGTTGCTGCCGGAAGCCTGAAACCAAAAGAGGTGCGTATTCCTGGTGTATTGGTGGATTACATCGTAATTGCACCGGAACAAACACAAACCACGCAAACGCAATACGAACCTGCTATTTCCGGCGAAATCAGTCGTCCGCTGTCAGACTTTAGTTATATGGAACATAGCCCGGCGCGGGTTATTGCCCAGCGAGTCGCGCAAGAACTACAACGTGGCGATGCGGTAAATATTGGCTTTGGTATTTCTGCCAACGTGCCGCGTATTTTGCTGGAACAAGGTCGCCACGGTGACGTCACCTGGCTGCTGGAACAAGGGGCGATTGGCGGAGTTCCACTGCTGGAATTTCAGTTCGGCTGCGCTTCTAATGCGGAAGCATTTTTGCCCTCTCCCCAGCAATTCACCTATTTCCAGGGCGGTGGCTTTGATCTCACTCTGATGTCATTTTTACAAATCGGCGCAGATGGCTCAGTAAACGTCTCGCATCTGCCCGCTCGTCCACATGTGACTGCCGGATGCGGTGGTTTTATTGATATCACTTCACATGCGAAGCGGATTATTTTCTCTGGCTTTTTCAATGCAGGTGCACAGCTACAACTGGAAGATGGCCAACTACGTATCATTAAAGAAGGCAAAGCCAAAAAACTGGTGCAAGAAGTCGCCCACGTGACGTTCTCTGGCAAACGCGCGATGGCGCGAGGTCAACAAGTGCAATACATCACTGAACGCTGCGTGTTGGAATTAACACCAGACGGGTTACTGGTCACGGAAATTGCCCCGGGTATTGAGCCTGAACGCGACATTCTCTCCCAAAGCGATGCCCCACTCCGTCTGGCAGACGATCTCAAGTTAATGAATCCCCTCTATTTTCAACAAGGAAGTGACCATGAGTAACGGCACCATTGACCTCCTGCGCAACGATTTCGTTGCCACACTGGTGATTAACCGCCCGGCGAAACTCAACGCATTAACTCCGGAGATGCTTGAACAGCTACTGACACATTGCCATACGCTGGAAACTGATTCGGAGATCCGCGTGGTACTACTGACCAGTGCCAGTGAAAAAGCATTTTGTGTCGGCGCGGATATTCATCGCTGGTCCTCTCTTTCTGCGCTCGATATGTGGCGCAACTGGATCCGTCGCGGTCATCAGGCATTTGACGCACTGGCACAACTGCCACAGCCCGTAATTGCTCTGATGCACGGCCTCGCCTATGGCGGTGGCCTGGAACTGGCTGCTACCGCCGATATCCGTATTTGTAGCGACGAAGCACGGATGGCGCTACCAGAAACCGGGCTGGCGACCGTGCCTGGCTGGTCAGGTACTCAGCGGCTGACGGCACTGATTGGGCGCTCACTGGTGAAAGAATTGATATTTACGGGCGAACCACTGGATGCGCAACGTGCACTGTCCTGCGGACTGGTAAATCGTGTTGTCGCCAGAGAAGCGTTACACGATGCCGGGCAGCAACTGGCACAACGTATCGCCCAGCGCGCTCCCATTGCTGTGCAGCTAGCCAAACAGGTTATTGATGCCGGTGAAGGTATTGCCGTGGCCTCAACGCTTGAAGCACTGGCTGGCGCTTTTTCCTCCACTACTCAAGATGCTCGTGAAGGCAGTCAGGCATTTGCCGAGAAGCGTCAACCGAACTTTAGCGCCCGATAACTTAACGTTTCATTTTGGATTTTAACAACAACGCAGAATCCCATTGATTTTGGGCGGATCTCTTTTATCCGTCTGAAAGGAGATACATCATGCAACCTACACAACTAGCTGAAAAAACGAATGTTTCATCAGCAGATCTGCGTCGCGCGGCGTGGACCTGCTCTCTCGGCAGCGCACTGGAATACTACGATTTCGCACTTTACAGCCTGGCCTCCGCCATTATTTTTGGGCCACTCTTTTTTCCTAATCAGGAACCGGGAATGGCGCTTATCGCCAGTTTTGGTACTTACTTTCTCGGGTTTGCCGTCAGACCGGTAGGCGGCATTCTCTTCGGCTCATTAGGTGATCGTCTGGGACGTAAATTTGTCCTGCTCGCAACGGTGTTGTTAATGGGGATCGCCAGCACGTTGATTGGGGTTTTACCCACCTACGAAACAGCAGGGATCTGGGCACCGATCATGCTTATCGCATTACGCCTGTTACAAGGGCTTGGCGCGGGTGCGGAACAGGCTGGAGCGGCTGTACTGATGACCGAATATGCCCCCAACGGCAAACGGGGTTATTACGCTGCGCTGCCGTTCCTTGGTATTCAGATTGGTACGTTTATGGCATCTGCCGTTTACTTCATCCTGCTCCACAATGTGACAAATCTTGCCGAAACCTGGTGGTGGCGTCTGCCCTTCCTCTCCAGCGTGGTGATTATCGCGGTGGCCATTTATATTCGTCTGCATCTTAAAGAGTCACCGTCATTCGCCAAACTTGAAGCTCGCCAACAAGTTACAGAATCACCTTTACGCAATTTGCTGAAAACGTCACGCCGCAACGTCTTCGTGGGGATTGGTTTGCGCCTGGCAGAAAACGGCGGCTCTTCGATTTATCAGGCTTTAGCTATTAGCTATATCGTTGGTGTGGTTGGGCTGGATAAATCGGTCGGCACACTGTGTCTAATGTCCGCGGTGGTGGTAGGCGCAATTATGGTGCCCGTTGCTGGTTGGCTGACAGACCGCTTCGGCAGGGTTATTGTCTATCGCAGCCTGGCAATTTTTCAGCTATTGATCACCTTTCCGGTATGGTGGTCTTTCAGCCACGGCAATGTTCCGGTCACGATTGTCTCTCTTTCTCTGGCGTTGGGTGTTGGGGCATGGGGGATGTTCGGCGCTCAGGGCGCTTTCCTGCCGGAATTGTTTGGTGCCCGCCATCGTTATATTGGCGTAGCACTGGCAAGGGAAGTTTCTGCAGTTATCGCGGGTGGGATCGCCCCGCTGGTTGGCTCAGCCATCATCTCCTGGGTAATTCACACCAACGATCCAAGCGGTATTGCCGCCTGGATGCCAATTGCGATTTACCTCAGTCTGTTGACCGTTGGCACGATCATTGCGACCTTTTTTGCGCCAGAAACACGCGATCGTGATCTTGATGATCTGGCCGATGCAAGCGTGATCACCGTCTCCCGACGCAATCAAACTACGGGGTCATACCATGACGCATAATGTCTCTGAATCCATTATCGATTCCCTGATAGACGTGAAAATGCCCCATTACGCACCGCTGGCTCAGACCAGCGGGTATATCGACCTCAACGGTTCACTATTGCCAGAGTACCTTTGCAACACTCTGGTTTTGGGAAGCGGTGCCGCCGGGTGGCGTGCCGCAGTTGAGCTCAAGCGACAGAATGTCGATGTGATGGTAGCCTCCAGCAAAGCCTTCTGGGGCACTTCCGCCTGTTCTGGTTCTGATAAACAAACGCTTCACACCGCCAATACTCGTGCAAATGGTGACCATTTTCTGGCATTAAGTGACTCTCTGGCGGCGGGTGGTTCGATGGATTATGACACTGCATATGTTGAGGCCGTCGGATCAGTGAACACCTGTGAAGTACTGAAATATCTGGGTCTGGATCTGCCAGAAGATCTCTTTGGCGCAACGTTGCGTTATCAAACCGATCACGATGAGTTTGGCCGCGCAACCAGTTGCGGCCCACGCACATCGCGCCTGATGGTTAAGGTGCTGGCTCAGGAGGCAATGCGCCTTAATATCCCTCTTTGCGATCACACAACAGCGATTCGTATCCTGACCAGTGATGAAGGAGAAAATAGACGAGTCGCAGGGGTGATCGCAATCGATAAAGCCTGTCGGGATAATCCCTGGCGAATGGTAGTGATTCGCTGCCAACATCTGGTTTTAGCCACGGGCGGGCCTGGTGAACTTTATCGTGACAGTGTCTATCCGGTGAACTGCTTTAGTGCGTTGGGCATGGCACTGGAAGCAGGTATAACCCTGGTGAATCTTACGGAAAGTCAGTTTGGTATCGGTACACCGCGCAGCCAGTTTCCGTGGAATCTTTCCGGTACTTACATGCAAGCAATGCCGCGCATCTACTCGCAGGACCACTCCGGACGTCAGTATAATTTTCTGGCAGCTTATTACCCCACGACTCGTATGCTGGCCTCCGCTATATTTCGCAAAGGTTACCAATGGCCGTTTCACGCGGAACGAATGCTGGACTATGGCTCCAGCCTGCTAGATGTCGCGGTATATGAGGAGACACAAAAAGGGCGCGATGTTTTCCTCGATTTTCTGCAGGAGCCGGCCCCCGCAGCGGACGGAACGCCATTCAACCTGCAGGAACTGGATGATGATGTCATCGGCTATCTGCAAGAAAATCACGCTCTGTTGGCGCAACCACTGGCGCGATTAACACAGATGAATCCACTGGCTCTTCGTTTGTATCAGATGCATGGTCATGACCTGACTGCCTCACCACTAAAATTTACGTTAAACAATCAACATCTTAATGGCGGAATTGATGTTGATATTTGGGGGCGTACCTCGCTAATTGGTTGTTATGCTGTCGGAGAAAATGCCGGAACACATGGTGTCACGCGCCCTGGTGGATCAGCGCTCAATGCCGGGCAAGTTTTCGCCCGCCGCTGTGCATTGCATATTGCTCATCAGAAAAGCCAAAACCTCCCTCTCGAGAGGCAACAAATTCTCAGTACGATTAACGAGGCGCAACAGTACCTGAATCAAGGACTGCTGCGCGACGACGTGCGAGAAGCGATACAAAATACCATGAGCCACCATGCCGCAATTTTGTGTCATACACAGGGGATCAACGCTGCCGCGCAAACCATAGCAACACTCTGTGAAGATATTCGCCGGGAAGGTATTCAAAGCGATGAAAACAGCCTCGCCCAATCTTTCCAGTGGCGGCAAAGTGCGCAACTGGCGCTGGCGGTACTGCGCTCTTTACAATGCTATATCGAAAACGGTGGAGGAAGTCGTGGTGCCAGAGCGATCTATGATGGTGAAGCCGGTATCGCACCGCAAACACCCGGTGGGCCACTCCTGACCTGGCGTTTTCGACCTGAAAATCAGGATGCCCGGCAATTTATGATTTGTGTTTGTCTGGATGCTAATAGTTACCAAACCTGGACTCGCCCGTGCCGTGAGCGAGGCGTATTAACGCTAACCAACTTTGAGCACCAGTGGCAAAACTGGATTTTGGCGACGCTGTTTCATACTGACCAGAGATATTCCGGGTTGTGACCGCAGACCGGAAAAAATCCCCGCGTGGCCTGGCGACTACTGTTAGGCTTAAAACAGATATGTCGCTCAGTAAAGGAGTTTAAATGGCAACGCGCATCGAATTTCACAAGCATGGTGGCCCGGAAGTACTGCAAGCCGTGGAGTTTACTCCTGCCGATCCAGCAGAGAATGAAATCCAGGTCGAAAATAAAGCGATTGGCATCAATTTTATCGACACGTATATCCGCAGCGGCCTTTATCCGCCGCCATCACTGCCCAGTGGATTAGGCACCGAAGCGGCTGGCATAGTAAGTAAAGTCGGCAGTAGTGTGAAACATATTAAAGCAGGCGATCGCGTGGTCTATGCGCAGGCGGCATTAGGGGCTTACAGTTCTGTGCATAACGTCAATGCTGATAAAGCAGCGATTCTGCCAGCAGCGATCTCTTTTGAGCAAGCTGCCGCCTCGTTCCTGAAAGGCTTAACGGTTTATTATCTGCTGCGTAAAACCTATGAAATCAAACCTGACGAGCAATTCCTGTTTCATGCCGCGGCGGGTGGTGTGGGCCTGATAGCCTGTCAGTGGGCGAAAGCCTTAGGGGCGAAACTTATTGGCACCGTGAGCACCGCGCAAAAAGCACAAAGTGCCATAAAAGCCGGGGCATGGCAGGTGATTAACTATCGCGACGAAAATCTGGTCGAGCGATTAAAAGAGATCACCGACGGCAAGAAAGTGCGCGTGGTATACGATTCCGTAGGCAAAGATACCTGGGAACGGTCGCTGGATTGTCTGCAACGTCGCGGTTTAATGGTCAGTTTTGGCAACTCATCAGGCGCGGTTACCGGTGTGAACTTAGGCATTCTCAATCAGAAAGGCTCGCTGTATGTGACGCGCCCTTCCTTGCAAGGCTATATCACCACGCGGGATGAGTTAACCGAAGCCAGTAATGAACTGTTTTCATTAATTGCCAGCGGCGTGATTAAGGTCGATGTCGCGGAGCAACAAAAATATCCGCTGAAGGATGCGCGGCGCGCGCATGAGATTCTGGAAAGCCGGGCAACGCAGGGTTCCAGTCTACTGATCCCATAAAGAAATTGGGCTTCCACCTGGGAAGCCCTTTCTTTTATAGTTCGGCTGTATGTAGGGTACAGCTCGATGAATTTGTTTGACGCGCAATAGTGACAGATTTGATTATCAATTCCTATTTTGTTCTAAGGATAAAACCTTAGGTTGTGATCATCCGCACAATCCCTTAGTAACGCCAGCGGTCATAGCGCTGATATTTCGGCACTTTTGGTGCTTTAATCGTCTTGATTACCCACACTACTGCAATCGCCAACAGCAGCCACGGCAACAACTTGATCATCAATGCCAGCATACCGCCGAGGAACATAATGGCCGTCGCCACAACCAGCGCGGCGATAATACCCAGCAACGAAACACCAGTGACCATCAACATGACAAAAAAGCCAATAACGAAAAGTAGTTCCAGCATGATGTTCTCCCAAAAATGAAATCTCTTGCTGCCATTACAAGAATCATGCCAAAAACTAATATATTGATTTATCAAAGAAAACGCCCCGCGACCGTGCGCAGGGCGTAGTGAATTTGACTACTTTATGGTGAAAAATTAACGCTTGTCCGCCACCAGTTTGAGCGCGTGTTCCAGCACGTTAATATCGGCACCTGCTTTATGGGCATTTTCACTTAAATAACGCCGCCACTGCCGCGCGCCAGGGATCCCCTGGAACAACCCCAACATATGGCGGGTGATATGACCGAGATACGTACCCTGGCTAAGCTCGCGTTCAATGTACGGATACATGGCTCGTACCACCGCCACCGGATCGGCATCGGTATCCGAGGAACCAAAAATCTCACGATCCACCGCCGCCAGAATGCCGGGGTTTTGATACGCCTCGCGCCCGACCATCACACCATCCATATGTTGCAAATGCGCTTTAGCCTCTTCCAGCGACTTAATACCACCGTTAATCGACATCGTCAGATGCGGGAAATCACGCTTCAGTTGATAGACGCGCGGGTAATCGAGCGGCGGGATTTCACGGTTTTCTTTCGGACTTAAACCAGAAAGCCAGGCTTTACGCGCGTGGATGATAAACATCTCGCATTCGCCTTTGCCGGAAACGGTGTTGATGAAATCACAGAGAAATTCATAACTGTCCTGATCATCAATGCCAATACGCGTTTTCACCGTCACCGGAATCGACACCACATCGCGCATCGCTTTCACGCAGTCGGCTACCAATTGCGCATTGCCCATCAGGCACGCGCCAAACATCCCGTTCTGCACCCGGTCAGATGGGCAGCCAACATTCAGGTTGATCTCATCGTATCCGCGCGCTTGTGCCAGCTTCGCACATTGCGCCAGCGCCGCCGGATCGCTTCCACCCAACTGCAACGCCACCGGATGCTCTTCTTCACTGTACGCCAGGTAATCACCTTTACCGTGAATAATCGCCCCGGTGGTCACCATTTCGGTATAGAGCAACGTATTGCGGGAAAGCAGACGCAGGAAATAGCGGCAGTGTCTGTCCGTCCAGTCGAGCATAGGAGCAATCGAGAAACGGTGTGCGGGATAAGCGGTTTGTGATTCTGCTGACATGGCGATTTTTTAAGCATCCGGTGAATTTGGGGCGCTACTATAGCATAACGAATATGCGATCAGGCAATGTGACAGCTATGTCCCCTGTTCTCGGCGTTTAAGTGAGAACTATGGTAAAGTAAGGACATTCTTAACCCCACTTTGAGGTGCCCAATGGAAAAGACCACAACGCAGGAGTTATTAGCGCAGGCTGAGAAACTCTGTGCGCAGCGAAATGTGCGCCTGACCCCGCAGCGCCTGGAAGTGTTGCGTTTGATGAGTCTGCAGGAAGGGGCAATCAGCGCCTACGATCTGCTTGATTTGCTGCGTGAAGCCGAGCCGCAAGCCAAGCCGCCAACGGTTTATCGCGCACTAGATTTTCTGCTTGAACAGGGTTTTGTACATAAGGTGGAATCCACCAACAGCTATGTGCTCTGCCATCTGTTCGATCAGCCAACTCATACCTCCGCAATGTTTATTTGCGATCGCTGCGGCGCAGTGAAAGAAGAGTGTGCGGAAGGTGTAGAAGACATCATGCATACACTGGCGGCAAAAATGGGTTTTGCCCTGCGGCATAATGTGATTGAAGCGCACGGATTATGTGCAGCGTGCGTGGAAGTAGAAGCGTGTCGCCATCATGATCAGTGCCAGCATGACCACTCTGTACAGGTGAAAAAGAAACCACGTTAAGAGGGCGTACGTCCTTGTACACATCGGGCAGGAGGGATTAATTACCAGCGGTAATCATGGCGTTTTTCCCAGCTATCAACCTCTTTCTCTGCCTGATCTTTCTGGTAACCGTAACGTTCCTGGATTTTACCCACTAACTGGTCACGTTTACCTTCAATGACCGTCATATCATCATCGGTCAGTTTTCCCCATTGCTCTTTCACTTTACCTTTGAACTGTTTCCAGTTACCGCCGACTTCGTCTTTATTCATATTCAAGTCCTCATCGTTAGGTGGTGAATGAGAGTACGCTCGCTTTTCTTCTGAACGTGGGATTAAGTGTAGTCAGGAATTTGGCTCAGGATTATTTATTCAGAATTTTTAACCATCACGTTTCAGCAAACCAGGTTCCATTGCGCCAATGACGCCGCCAGATAGCCGCCAGAGAAAGCCCGCGCAGAGCCAGAAAGACGGTTAATGCCAACCACAACCCATGATTACCCAACCACGGCAATGTGAGTAACGTAAGTGCAAAACCTGCCGCTGCCACTGCCATGCTGTTTCGCATTTCGGCGGCGCGCGTTGCGCCAATAAACATGCCATCCAGCAGATAACACCAGACTCCCACCAGCGGCAAAATGACCTGCCAGATAAGGTAACGATCGGCCAGATTCTGAATTTGGGTTAACGAGGTCAGCAACGCGATAATGTGTTCCCCTGCCAGCAGATAAACTACAGAAAACAACAGTGCCACGACACCTGACTGGCGGCACGCTGCGCGCCAGATATCCAGCAATTGACTACCGTCACGCGCGCCATACGCCTGACCAGAATGCGCTTCAACGGCGTAGGCAAAGCCATCCAACGCATAGGCGGTGAAGGTGAGTAACGTCATCAGAACCGCGTTAACAGCGATAATATCGCTCCCCAGCCGCGCGCCAATAACCGTTATTGCGCCAAAGCAGAGTTGCAACAGCAATGAGCGAAGCATGATGTCGCGGTTAAGCGCCAGTAAGCGACGGAAATTTCCTCGCCAGGCTGTTTTCAGCATTTCGCCGGAGATACCGCGCAGTTTGAGGATTTTACGTACCATGAGCAGACCAATCAGCAACGTCGCATATTCTGCAACAACCGTCGCCAGCGCTGCGCCCTGCACGTTCATATGCAGTCCCATCACCAGCCAGATATCCAGCACAATGTTGAGGATATTGCCAACCACTAACAAAATCACTGGCGCACGGGCATATTGCACACCGAGCAACCAGCCAAGCAGCACCAGATTCGCCAGCGACGCCGGGGCGCTTAGCCAACGGATTTCAAGAAAGCGCCGCGCCTGTTCCAGCACTGCTTCGCTACCGCCAACAATATGCAGCGCCAGATCGATAATCGGCGTACGCAGTAGAGCAATCAACGCCCCAGCCCCCAACGCCAACAGCAACGGCTGCACCAGCGCCCGCGCTAATGCCTGAGGATTTTGAGCACCAAAAGCCTGTGCAGTAAGCCCGGTAGTACTCATACGCAAAAACAGCAACAGCATAAAGAGAAAGCTGGTCGCCGTTGCACCAACCGCCACGCCGCCCAGATAAACCGGACTATCAAGATGACCAATAACCGCCGTATCAACCAACCCCAGCAAGGGAACGGTAATATTGGAGAAGATCATGGGTAAGGCGAGATGCCAGAGCGCTTTATCAGATGAAGTGAGGAATGCCATGCCGACAAGCCTGATGAAGAGAGATGAAAAACAAACCGCGACGCCAGGCGGCATCGCGGTATCAGAGATATATTACAGCCAGTCACCGTTGCGAATAACCCCAACTGCCAGCCCTTCAATAGTGAAGCTCTGCTGACGAAGGTCAACGACAATCGGTTTAAACTCACTGTTTTCTGGCAGCAGTTCGACTTTATTACCCTGCTTTTTCAGACGTTTAACGGTAACTTCGTCATCAATACGCGCGACAACGACCTGACCATTACGTACATCCTGGGTTTTATGCACTGCCAGCAGATCGCCATCCATAATGCCGATATCTTTCATCGACATCCCGCTGACGCGCAGCAGGAAATCGGCATTCGGTTTGAACAGGGAAGGATCGACCTGATAATGACCTTCAATATGCTGTTGCGCCAGAAGCGGTTCACCAGCAGCCACACGGCCTACCAGCGGCAGCCCTTCTTCCTCTTCATGCAACAGACGGATCCCGCGCGATGCGCCGGAAACAATTTCAATAACGCCTTTGCGTGCCAGCGCCTTCAGATGTTCTTCAGCCGCATTTGGGGAACGGAACCCCAAACGCTGCGCGATTTCCGCACGCGTCGGCGGCATACCTGTCTGGCTGATGTGATCACGAATGAGATCAAACACCTCTTGCTGCCTGGCCGTTAACGCTTTCATTCCGCCCCCTGGGTGTATATACAGTTATGCTGTGAGTATATACAGCAAAAGGTGATTTTGGAACCATAAACTGCACAATAAACCAGAGATTTATCGAATTCTGGAAGGGTTATCCAAAATGCGACCATAACAGGATGCACCAGGTAATCACTGCGACGATAATCGCGATCAACACCGCCGCGGACCCCATATCTTTCGCTCGCCCGGAAAGCTCATGGTATTCGGAGCCAATACGGTCAACTACGGCCTCGATGGCGCTATTGAGAATTTCTACGATCATGACCAACATGACGGAGCTAATAAGCAGTACGCGGGTTATCGCGTCCACATCCAGCCAGCAGGCGATGATCACCGCCAACAATACCGCAACGCCTTCCTGACGGAATGCCGCTTCGTTGATCCATGCTGCGCGTAACCCTTTCCAGGAATAGCCAGCAGCTTTGATAATTCGAGTGAATCCAGTGGTATTATTGGCCATTGAAAGAACCTTTTTACATTATGAGCGTCAATATCAGTGTACCGTTAAATCCGATGACTCGGGTTTGCATAACGCCGCGCGAAACATGAGCGGATACCACAGAATTTCCCATGACTTTCTGCTATCCTTGCCGCGCATTTGCATTATTAACCAGAGGCTTTACATCGTTTATGTCCGGCTGGCCACGAATTTACTACAAATTACTGAATTTACCATTAAGCATCCTGGTAAAAAGCAAGTCTATTCCGGCAGATCCTGCCCCGGAACTGGGACTCGATACCTCTCGTCCAATTATGTACGTTTTACCGTACAACTCAAAAGCGGATTTGCTGACGTTGCGCGCCCAGTGTCTGGCACATGATCTGCCCGACCCATTAGAGCCGCTGGAGATCGACGGCACGCTGCTGCCACGCTATGTGTTTATTCACGGCGGGCCGCGTGTTTTCACCTATTACACGCCAAAAGAAGAATCCATTAAGCTGTTCCACGATTATCTCGACCTGCACCGCAGCAACCCGAATCTGGATGTGCAGATGGTGCCGGTATCGGTGATGTTTGGTCGTGCGCCGGGGCGCGAAAAAGGCGAAGTAAACCCACCGTTGCGTATACTCAACGGCGTGCAGAAATTTTTCGCCGTACTGTGGCTTGGTCGCGACAGTTTTGTGCGTTTCTCGCCGTCAGTTTCGCTGCGTCGCATGGCTGATGAACACGGCACGGATAAAATTATCGCCCAGAAACTGGCGCGCGTGGCACGTATGCACTTTGCCCGCCAGCGCCTTGCTGCCGTGGGTCCACGCCTGCCTGCCCGTCAGGACTTGTTCAATAAGCTACTTGCCTCCCGCGCCATTGCCAAAGCGGTAGAAGATGAAGCCCGCAGCAAAAAAATCTCCCATGAAAAAGCGCAGCAAAACGCTATTGCGCTGATGGAAGAGATTGCGGCGAACTTCTCTTACGAGATGATCCGCCTGACTGACCGTATTCTGGGCTTCACCTGGAACCGGCTTTATCAGGGCATCAACGTCCATAACGCCGAGCGCGTTCGCCAGTTGGCCCACGACGGTCATGAGCTGGTATATGTGCCTTGCCATCGCAGTCACATGGACTACCTGCTGCTCTCTTACGTGCTTTATCACCAGGGGCTGGTGCCGCCGCATATCGCCGCTGGGATCAACCTGAACTTCTGGCCTGCCGGGCCGATTTTCCGCCGTCTGGGTGCGTTCTTTATTCGCCGTACGTTTAAAGGCAATAAACTCTACTCCACAGTTTTCCGCGAATATCTCGGTGAACTGTTCAGCCGTGGTTATTCCGTTGAGTACTTTGTGGAGGGTGGGCGTTCGCGAACGGGGCGTCTGCTTGATCCAAAAACCGGCACCCTGTCGATGACCATTCAGGCGATGCTGCGTGGCGGTACACGCCCGATTACGCTGATTCCGATCTACATCGGTTATGAGCACGTCATGGAAGTGGGGACTTACGCCAAAGAACTGCGCGGCGCGACGAAAGAGAAAGAGAGCCTGCCACAGATGCTGCGCGGCTTAAGCAAACTGCGTAATCTTGGACAGGGCTATGTCAACTTCGGTGAACCAATGCCGTTGATGACCTATCTCAACCAGCATGTGCCGGACTGGCGCGAATCAATCGACCCCATCGAAGCGGTGCGTCCAGCCTGGTTAACGCCGACGGTGAATAACATTGCCGCCGATCTGATGGTACGCATTAACAACGCAGGGGCGGCAAACGCCATGAACCTGTGCTGTACTGCGCTTCTGGCGTCACGTCAGCGCTCACTCACCCGCGAGCAGTTAACCGAGCAACTCAACTGTTATCTCGATTTGATGCGCAACGTGCCTTACTCCGCGGATTCAACGGTGCCTTCAGCCAGCGCCAGTGAGCTTATCGATCACGCGCTGCAGATGAACAAGTTTGAAGTCGAGAAAGACACCATCGGTGACATCATCATTCTGCCGCGTGAGCAAGCGGTGCTGATGACCTACTATCGCAACAATATTGCGCATATGTTGGTTCTGCCTTCACTGATGGCGGCAATTGTAACGCAGCATCGCCACATCTCCCGCGACGTATTGATGGAGCACGTTAACGTGCTGTATCCAATGCTGAAAGCAGAGCTGTTCTTGCGCTGGGATCGCGACGAATTACCGGGTGTGATTGATGCGCTGGCGAATGAGATGCAACGTCAGGGGCTGATTACGCTGCAAGATGATGAATTGCATATCAACCCGGCGCATTCCCGCACGCTTCAGTTGCTTGCCGCAGGTGCGCGCGAAACGCTGCAACGTTATGCCATCACTTTCTGGCTGCTGAGCGCCAACCCGTCAATCAACCGCGGTACGCTGGAAAAAGAGAGCCGCACCGTGGCACAACGTCTCTCTGTGCTACACGGCATCAACGCACCGGAGTTCTTCGACAAAGCGGTGTTCAGTTCTCTGGTGCTGACGCTGCGTGATGAAGGGTATATCAGCGACAGCGGCGACGCCGAACCGGCAGAGACGATGAAGGTGTACCAGTTGCTGGCGGAGTTGATTACATCCGATGTGCGTTTGACGATTGAGAGTGCGACGCAGGGCGAAGGGTAATTGGTGAGCGTTGCCGGATGCGGCGAAACCGCCTTATCTGGCCTACCATGACCTGCAAATTAAATAAATTGCGATGTGTTATGTAGAGCTGATAAGCGCAGCGCATCAGGCAGCTTTTCACAGAAAAAAGCCGGATAATGGACTTCACCCCAAAAGTTGGACACCCAACTGATTAAGGTGCAGTCCATAATCATCCGACTTTTTTTACATCATCAGAAATGCCAGTAACTCATTGCCAGCCCTAAAAATAGTACCAGGCCAACATAGTTATTATTCATAAACGCTTTAAAGCAGGCTTCACGCTCGCGGTTGGCAATCAGTTTTTGTTGATAAACAAACAGCGCGCCCGCTACCAGAATTGACCAGTAATATCCCCAGCCTAAGCCATTTAACTCGCCAATAATCGCCATCAGTACCAGTACGCCGACCTGCAAAATGCCGATAATCAACTTATCGTATTGACCAAACAAGATTGCCGTGGACTTAATGCCAATCTTTACGTCGTCGTCACGGTCAACCATCGCGTACTGAGTATCGTAAACCACCGCCCAGAGAATATTGGCGAGGAACATCAGCCAGCAGCTTAACGGTACTGACTCACTCACTGCGGCAAAAGCCATTGGAATCGACCAGCCAAACGCCGCGCCCAGCACCACTTGCGGTAGATGGGTATAACGTTTCATAAATGGGTAAACCCATGCCAGCACCAGCGCAGCAATCGACAACAGAATGGTCATCGTATTCAGCGTCAGCACCAGTAAGAACGAAATTAGCACCAGCACCACAAACAGTGTGCGCGCCTCTTTCTCAGTCACCGCGCCACTGGGAAGCGGTCGGTTTGCCGTGCGCTTAACATGACCGTCAAACTTACGGTCAGCATAGTCATTCACTACACAACCGGCGGCGCGCATTAGCCAGACGCCAGCAACAAACACCGCCAGGATCCAGAGCTGGGGAACACCTGGTGTCGCCACCCATAGCGCCCACAAAGTTGGCCAGAGCAGCAGTAACGCGCCAATTGGCTTATCCGTACGCATTAAGCGGTGAAACGCCAGCAGCTTATTTTGCGTCAGACTCCACTCCATATTTTTTTCCTCTTAGTACAACGGTGATGCCGGTAAAAACAGTTCGGTCAGCAGCAGCGGCTTACCGCTTAATCGCAGGCGGGAACGTCGTCCCCACAGTCCGGCATCACGGCCTATCTCAATAAAGTCCCGGGTTAATGTCGATGATGTGAACAGATAGCGTCCTAACGGCGTTTTACCCAATTTTTGTAACGCCAGCTCAGGGCCACTTAACGTTGACACAGGAACGACGGTACGCCCGGCAAGCCAGGGTTCACCATCAGCACATAACAAAATTTCACGTAACCAGTAACGAGACTCTTTCGGCAGCAGCGGCAATTCTTCGGGGATTTCATTCTGCTCGACAAACCCTTCGCGGATCATCGTCACACTCACCGTTTTTCCCTGCTGTTCAAAACGTTTGGTCATGGAATCTTCCAGCAACAACCAATCGAGCAGTTGCGGTTCCAGCGCAGGGATCTCTGCAAAATAGCGCAGCGCACGCAGTTGCGTTAACGCGGGGTGTGACATGCCGAACTCTCCGTTACATAACGTAAAGGCATTGTATCGCAGAAAAGCGTTAACGGGAGATGTAAAGCATATTAAGTGATCTAATACGCAACAATAACGCAACAATCACCAAGGGAGAGAAAAAAAGGTGCATCAGAAGACGCACCAGTTGTTGCAAAATCAGCACTGTGGGGCGTAATTACCCCTTGCCTTTTACACTGCTGATAAAGGTGGAACGGGCAGATGTCGATCCCAGACGTTCAGCTTCATCAAGCAGTTTTAACGCCTTATCAACATCACCTTTCGCGACAGCGTTTTTGATCGCGGTATTAAAATAACTTTCCGTGTCGTTGAGCATAGGTTCGCTTTTCTTCGCTGACACTGGAGCAGGCGCAGCTACGGCTGGCGCTGCCGTGTTGCCTACCGTAACCGGAGCAGGAGCGGAAGAACCAAACAGCGGCCCTACCAACACGCTGGAGCTGGAGTTGGTCTTCACTTTCAGCTTCAGCAAGCCATCAGTGGTATGACGGGCAACCGGATCTGGAATATCCGGCACCGAGTTACCAACGCCTTTGGCATAGGCTTTTGCCGGGTCGAGCAGTTGGGTCGTCTGCTGGAGATCTTTTTCAGTGGTAAAGACCAGAACATAAAGTTTTTGCTGCCCCAGTGCTGGCGTCAGGCGCATAACCCCTTCCAGGCGATCGGCACTCATGACGCCGGGTTCCTGATAGGTGAAATAACTGCTGGGGAAGAAGGCCGATGGCGTCATGTTTTGATCAAGAATCAGCACATTCGGCGCAAATACGCTGGTTTGTTTGTTCACTTCACTGGTCAGCGTCAGAGTAAGCTCGCCAATATTGGCCGGAACGCTGTATGCGGCAACCGGGCCACTGATACCAGGGATGTTCAGTTGTTGGCCGCCGGTCGCCAGTTGGGTCGTCTGAGTCTTAGATTGGTCGACCGGTGTCCAGGTTAATTGTTGCAGCGCGGCAGATGGAATGGCTGGCGCGTCGCTGGTGTTTTGCGGTACGTAGTTGACGTTGGCCAGGCTGATTCCAGGCGCACTCGCCAGCACCCCTGCTGATAAACAGAGGGCGATGAGACTTTTATTCATTTTCATTGTTTTCACCTCAAAATCTGGAGTTCAGCGGTGGCCAGGCAATAGCGCGCTAAACCCGATAAACAGAGGGGCTTACGCCCTTTATAGATAATGACAACCTGTTTTTATGCCGGATGCGGTGCAAGCACCTTATCCGGCCTACATTCGGCTGCGGTTGTAGGCCTGATAAGACGCGACAGCGTCGCATCAGGCGTTGGTTGCCGGAT